>CAYZYB010000001.1:0-28785 GCA_964481505.1 uncultured Planctomycetaceae bacterium
GAATACCGGCCTGTCACGCCGGGGGTCGCGGGTTCGAGTCCCGTCCGCTCCGCCACCTTTTTTCGGTTCCTCCGAAAAACGATGATCCAAGATTCGAGAGCCGCCAGCGTTTTGCGCTTCGCCAAACGCGAGAGGCCCATCTCGCGCTACTTCTCCTTCCAAATTTCTACTCACCGCTGAACTTGTAAAAGCTTCTTCTCTTTCTAGCTCGATAAGTTTGGTCAGAGCTACTTTCTTGTTACTGTTTAGCTCTCGATAGACCAAGAAAATGAGCAGGGAGCCACATCATCGAGGGGTCAGAGCAATTCATACCCGGCATGCGGGTAGAAATCCGCGATGCCGAATGGCGCATAGACAGAGTAGACGTTCCCACACATGGTGGAATGCTTCTCACCTGTACCGGCCAAAGCGAGTTGGTGCGAGGTCTCACAGCCTCTTTCCTCACAGAGCTGGAAAACAACACACGCATACTCCACCCGGAAAGTACCGAACTAGTCGATGACCTCTCCAGCGGCTACATGGCTACCCAGCTCTATATCGACACGGTTCTAAGCAACACCCCGCCAAGCGATGAACGTATCCACCTCGGTCATAAAGCCGCCATGGACTTGCTGCCATACCAGCTAGACCCAGCGCTTCAGGCACTCAAGCAATCCCGCCCAAGGATCCTAATTGCTGATGCGGTTGGTCTGGGAAAAACCCTCGGCGCGGGCATTCTCGTCACAGAGCTCATTCAACGTCATCGCGGTAAGCGCATCCTGGTGCTCGCCGTGAAGTCCATGTTGGCGCAATTCCAGCGCGAATTCTGGCAGCGATTTACCATTCCCCTTGTGCGCTTAGACTCAGTGGGATTGCAGCGGATGCGCAATCAGATTCCAACCAATCACAACCCGTTCCACTACTTCGATCGTGCCATCATTTCCATTGATACCCTGAAGCAAAATCTGGAGTACCGAAGCTATTTGGAAAACACACATTGGGACATCATCATCATTGATGAGGCCCACAATGTTGCGAAGCGATCCAACAACTCCCTTCGCTACCAGTTAGCCTCAATGCTCGCGCCAAAGTGCGATTCGATGATCATGCTGTCAGCGACACCCCACGACGGCCGGCCTGAGTCGTTCGGCAGTCTGATTAACATGCTGGATCCGACGGCCATCGCCAACCCAAAAGATTACGCTTCGGCTGACTATCGAGACAAGGGTCTTGTCGTGCGACGCTTCAAGAATGCGGTTGCGCAGCAACTTGCCACCTCGCTACCAGAACGAGAGGTACATTCACCGAAGGTGCCGCTGAGTGATGCGGAGGAACATGTCTTCAATGCCGTCCGGCAGGCCACCTTCAAAACGCTCAATCGTGGCGGAGGTGGAGCAGGGCAGTTATTTCGTACCACCATTGATAAGGCGCTGCTCTCAAGCCCTGCCGCGTGCTTATCTACCGTGAGAAATCGATTGCAGCGACTAGCTTCTCGGGAAGCTGATGCCGATACGCGCTACGACATCGAACAGCTTGATGCGATCAAGCTAGCTTGCGAGGTGGTTGATGCGAAGGATTTCAGCAAGCTTCAGCTGCTGAAAAACATGTTAGCCAAGAAGAATTCGAGTATCAGTTGGGATCGCTCAGACCCGCAAGACCGCATCGTTCTCTTCACGGAAAGCGTAGTTACCTTGGACTTTCTAGCAGAGAATTTACCCAAGGCGATCGGTCTCAAGAAAGCGGAGTGGGCTGTTCTGCATGGTGGGCTGCGCGACGTCGAACAGATGGAGCTGGTGAACGATTTCAATCGACCGCAGGCGCCATTGCGGATACTCCTTTGCTCTGACGTGGCTTCAGAGGGTCTTAACCTGCACCACTGCGCGCATCGCTTGATTCACTTCGACATTCCCTGGTCTCTCATGGTGTTCCAGCAGCGTAATGGGCGAGTGGATCGGTATGGGCAAACGCAGAAGCCTGAAATTTACTATCTCACAGGCGAATCGTCTGACCCTGAAGTTCGTGGTGATCAGAGGGTATTGGAAGTATTGGTCGAAAAAGACACTCAGGCGTCTAAAAACCTCGGCGACCCCTCCGAGTTTATGGGGGGGCAGTCCCAGGAAGAGCAGGAAGCGTTAACAGCAACGGCTATGGAGAGTGGCGAGACAGCGCAAAAGTTCCAAAGTTTGCTTGATGGTTTTCTGGGAAAGTCGACAGAAGATCTCGATGCCTTTGACGCCGAGCGGCCCCCTACATCAAGTGGTGATTTGCCTAAGGTAACTGCCAAACCGCCGCGCGTGTTTCAACAGACAAGACATTTCGCCCAGGCTGCACTTACCTGGCTCGAGAAAGAGCGTTCACATCTCAATTGGAACCAGGCGGATGGTGTGATTGACCTCGAAGCTCCTGCCGATCTGCAACAAGCCATGCGAAGACTACCGCGTGAAGCCATACCCGAAGATTCACGCTTCTTCCTTACCGATGATACATCAAGTATTCAGGCGGATATTCAGCAAGCGCGTGACGATGAGACTGGCACCTTTGGACGCCTGCAATATTTGTGGCCCCAGCACCCGGTAGTAGATTGGCTCAAACGCAACGTTCAAGACGGCTTCGGCCGACACACCGCGCCTGTAGTGCGACTAACGGAGCAGCTGGGTGTTGATGAGCACTGGTTCATCGCTCAGGGTGGCTTTCCAAACAAGCGAGGTCAGGCATTGATTCAGGATCATGTCGCCGTGCATTTCCTGGATGATGCGGTCGTTGACGTGAAACCCTTAATGGAAGTGCTAACCGCGCTGGATATTCAAGGCTCTAATATTCCTAACCGGGCAATCGCTCAAGATTGTTCAGATTTAACGCTCTACCTGCCTGATGCCGTGGAGCAGGTGCGCGCGCACCTGCAGCGAGAGCGTACGGAGCGTCAGGTGCGATTTGCCGAACGCCTGGAAACCGAACAAGCGCAACTTGCGCAGCTGCAAAGTCAGCACCTGGCGCAGCTTGAACTAGAGCTGGAAAAAACCGGGCACCAAGCCAATCGCAAAACGACCGAACGCGAGCGTAAGAAAAAAGTAATTGATGAGATGTTTGAGCAGTACCAACACTGGCTCGCCGAAACCTGGCAGACCGAGCCCGAACCTTATATTCAGATTGTGGCGGCTATTACTGGCAGCGAGGGGGATCCGTTGGTATGAGCTGGGCCGGAATCACCAACGAAAACGAATTTTTCTCCCACCACTATGTGGCGGAAGTCTTTGCGCGAGACATCAAAGGCCAGATCGATGCCTGGCTTCAAACCGAGCAATCCGCACGCGCCGCGGGAACGATGGGAACGACGGGCACGGCGATAACCGCCGAGCTGCGCACACCCTATAATCGGCTTGCGTCGCTGTCGCGAGACAGTGCGCAATATCAACGCGCCTATCTACGCCAACGAAGCTCGTCCACGCGTTTATCGGCACAAAGAACCTGGACCCAGCAGCTTGCAGCGGTGCTTGATCTGCCATTTAACCCAAAGCCCAAGAGCATTTCCGATGACTTGATCTTGCCATTGCTTGGAGAGGTTACAGATGCCCAGGGGGAGCCGCTGCTTTGGGTGCTGGAAGCCATCCCCGAGGATGAGATGGATGCTGATCCGCTAAGCCTTGCAGTGCATACGCAGCAGGTGGCGCTCTCTGACGGCGACACTACGCCATTACCGAAAGCCATGTTTGACCAAAGCTGGCAGATGCTCTTGGCGAAAGAAATTTTCACGCTGGCGAAACCGCCGCGCTGGGTCATATTGGCGGGTCCATTTCAGTGGCTGTTGCTCGAACGCAGTAAATTTGCGCAGAACCGACTGCTGCGTTTCGATTGGCCGGAACTGCTCAGCCGACGAGAAACAGAAACGCTAAAAGCCGCCAGTGCACTGTTGCATCGAGACGCCCTATTAGTGGAGCAAGGTGCGAGTTTGCTCGATACCCTAGATGAGAGCGCGCACAAACACGCATACGGGGTTTCCGAAGATCTAAAATATGCGCTGAGAGAGTGCATCGAGCTGTTGGGTAACGAGGCTGCCGAGCAACTGGTAGAACAGGCACGAACCCGTAAGGAAGGTATCTTCAGTGGCAAGAACGAGCTAGATCCTGATCAGCTGTCCCGTGAATGCCTGCGTTATATGTATCGATTGCTGTTCCTGTTCTATATAGAGGCCCGACCAGAGTTAGGCTATGCGCCTATAGATAGCGAAGTGTACCTGCATGGCTATAGCCTGGAGTCTCTTCGACGATTGGAAATGGTGGAGCTGGCAAGCCCCGCCGAGCTCAATGGCCGTTTTATCAATGATACCCTGGACACGCTGTTTCGTATGATTGATCAGGGTTTTGTAAGCCCTTCACAGAATGTCATGAACACTGAGGTTGATGCCTTCGAGCTGCCTGCCTTAAAAAGTCACCTGTTTGATCCCAATCGAACAGCGTTGCTGAACAAAGTCATCTTTCCAAACCACGTGCTTCTTAAAATCATTCGCTTGATGTCACTGAGTCGCCCCGGTTCCGGAGCGCGCAAGCGTCGTGGGCGAATAAGCTATGGCCAGCTTGGTATTAACCAGCTGGGTGCAGTGTATGAAGCCCTGTTGTCGTTCCGCGGTTTTTTCGCGACAGAAGACCTATACGAAGTTAAGAAAGCAGGCGATAGCCCCAACGCACTTGAAACCGGCTACTTCGTTAACGCTGCGGCCCTCGAAAACTACGACGACGAAGAAAAGGTCTATGACCGCGATGAGGCAGGTCATCGTCGGCTGCGAAAATTTAGCAAAGGTAGGTTCATATACCGTATGGCGGGTAGAGACCGGCAAAAGTCAGCCTCTTACTATACCCCAGAAGTGCTCACCCGCAGCTTGGTTAAATACGCGCTGCAGGAGCTTTACAAGGAGCAATTAGATCCGCTACCCGACGATGCAGCCCGTGCAGATCGTCTTCTAAAATTCACCGTCTGCGAGCCCGCAATGGGTTCCGCCGCGTTTCTTAACGAGGCCATTAACCAACTGGCAGACAAGTATCTCGCTCTGGCCCAAAGTGCCAAGGGAGAGCGCATATCGCAAAACGACTATGCGATTGAACGCCAGAAAGTAAAGATGTACCTGGCTGACCGCAACGTATTCGGTGTGGATCTAAACCCCGTTGCCGTGGAACTTGCGGAGGTCTCCATCTGGCTCAACGCGCTTTCCAGCGACCGCTTTGTTCCATGGCTGGGGCTGCAGCTGCATTGTGGTAACAGTTTGATCGGTGCTAGGCGAGAGTTCTATCGCGCAGATCAGCTTCGTCTCCCCTCGAACCAAGAGGATTCCTGGCTTAGTGCAGCACCAGAGAAGCTGCCTCTTAACGAGGCACAGGAAGATACACAGATTTGGCACTTCCTGCTGCCATTTCAGGGTATGACCAGCTACAACGATGAAGTGTTAAAGCAGCGTTACAAGCCACAGATAGACGCCATCAAGAAGTGGCGTAATCAGTTCACCAAACCTTTTAGTCTAGAGGACATAGAACGGCTACAAACCCTGAGCGCCAAGGTCGAGCTTCTGTGGCAGGAGCACGCGCAACAACTCGCAGAACTGCGAACGAAAACCACCGACGAATACAACATCTACGGCGCGCAAGATACGATTCATAGCACAACGTCCTTAGCGTTCAAAGATAATGCGCAGGATGGAGAGCTGCTTACGGCGCAACTTGCCAATGCCAGCTGCTGGCGACGATTAAAGCTGGTAATGGACTATTGGTGCGCGCTCTGGTTCTGGCCCATTCAGTCGCATCAGCTTTTGCCGAGTCGTGAGGAATGGTTGTTTGATTTGGAAAATTTATTGTTGGGCGACACCATTGTGGCGACTCCTGGCGCTGTTCAGAGTGAACTGTTTGCGGAGACCATTTCTGATGAGCGGGCTAACTACTTCGTCGACAAGTTTGGTGTGGTGGATTTAAAGGTGCTATTTCAAACTTCACCACGGTATGCTCTCGTAGATGAAGTAGCGTCGAAGCAGCGGTTCTTCCATTGGTATCTGGATTTCGCTGATATTTTCCGTGATCGAGCTGGCTTCGATCTTGTATTAGGCAATCCTCCTTGGGTTAAGGTGGAGTGGGAAGAGTCGGGGGTGCTTGGAGATGTCGAACCTGCTTTTGTAATTAGAAAAACCAAAGCTACAAAGCTGGTTGAATTGCGTGAAGAGACATTCGAAAGCTATCCGATGCTAGAGCAGGCGTGGCGGCAAGATGCTGAGGATAGTGGATCTACACAAGAATATCTCAATGCAAAGGTGAACTATCCGGACTTGGCCGGACAAAAAGCAAATCTCTACAAGTGTTTTCTCCCAGTCGCGTGGAACCTTCTTTCGCCGTATGGAATAAGTGGATATTTGCATCCTGAGGGCGTCTTCGATGAACCGCATGGTGGTCGTTTTCGCGAAGTGATTTATTCGCGTATTCGCTGGCATTTTCAGTTCCAAAACGAAAGAAAGCTATTTCCAATAGGTAATCGCAACCGATTTGGGTTGTGTATCTACGGCGCTAGACCGTTGAGTAAGCCCTCATTTGGCTCAATTTCCAATTTGTTCTCTCCAAAGACTATTGACGAATGCCTCTCACTATCTGGTGAGCAGCCTGTGGGCGGTATCAAGCGACAAGACGGTTCAGATTGGAATGACGACGGGCACCCGGACCGTATCATACGAATTGGACTGGCGGAGCTCGAGCTATTCGCGAAAATATATGATGAAAGTGGCACGCCTGCTGAGCATGCGCGCTTGCCAGCGATCCACGCACGCCAGTTGTTGGTTGTTCTTGCAAAGTTCGATACCCAGACGCTTCGTCTTGCAGATTTTCGAGGTGACTACTATTCAACTCAACATTGGAACGAGGTATTACAGCAGAACGACGGTACTATAAGGCGAGAAACCAAATTTCCCTCCTCACTAGACGAATGGGTGCTATCAGGCCCCCACTTTTATGTCGGGACATCATACGCCAAGACACCCAAACGTATCTGCAATACTCATAAGGCGTATGAGAATATCGACTTGATGAGCATAGCCAACGACTATCTCCCTCGCACTAATTATGTGCCGTCATGCTCGCCCGATGAGTATCAATCGCGTACCCCAAAAGTAAGTTGGATAGAAGAAGGGGAGACTGCTCCGAAGCTCGTCTCAGACTATTATCGCTGTGTTAACAGGGAAATGATCGGCCCATCTTCTGAGCGAACGATGATTACTAGTATTGTCCCGCCACGCGTCGGTTACGTGAATACGGTTCTTGGGCTCGCATTCAAATCCAATTTTTTGATGCTGGACTACTTCGCTACTTCGCTCTCGATCCTAGTTGATTTCCGCGTCAAGAGTACAGGAATGGGGCACGCCAATATTTCGTTGGTAAACCAGTTGCCCGTCATTACAAGCGTAGCGCTTCTTGCATCTCTGCGAGTAAGGGCTCTTGGTTTGGTATGTTTAACAGAGCATTTCAAGGAACTCTGGGATTCCGCATGGAACGTTCACTACCTTGATTCACGTTGGGCCTCTAAATATGAACTGGGTGATTCTTACTTCAGTGATTTACAACCAACTTGGTCAAGGGACTCTGCCTTAAGAAGCGATTTTGGAAGGAGGCAAGCGCTGGTTGAGATTGATGTTCTGGTAGCGCAGGGGATGAGGGTTTCGCTCGAAGAACTGTTGATTGTGTATCGAGTACAATTCCCTGTGCTGAGACAATATGAGAACGAAACGTTCTATGATCAAAATGGGCGAATAATTTTTACTCCAAGCCGAAGTGGTGTCGGTTTACCTCGGCGTGCAAGGACCTCAGACTTAAAGATAGGGACTAGCTACACAATCCAATCCCCAAGAGAAATTGTCCAGAGGGTTGCCTTAGGTTGGGAAGATGTTCGAGACCTTACCGAAGGAGTGGTTTCAAAAACGTTCCTCGATGACACCATGCCCGGTGGTCCCCACGAGCGCACTATCGAATACGTTGCCCCGTTCTTTAAACCTGACCGCGAAGAGGACTACCGGGTGGCTTGGGCCTTTTTCGAGAACGAGCTTGGGGAGGAAAAGTAGGCCCTATGCTGCCTTCCATAGTCTCACGCGAAATCATAGAAGCGATACGCCGGCAGCTCGTTGCACAGTTCCCGTCCACAACCCGGGGCTTTCTTCGGGTGTTGGATGAACCGGAAGGCGCTCGTCATGCCATCGAATCGTTACTTGATGAAGACGATAGTGTTTTTAAAGGCCCGTATTTGAGTTTCGGTTTGCCCTTTCAGGTTGCGAGCGCTAGCGACGATTTACCATTTCAGGCGTTCCAGCACCCACCTTATGCGCCATACCGACATCAATATACCGCTTTCCAACGCCTGACTGGCCCAAACCCCCAAGCCACGTTGGTTGCAACGGGTACAGGCTCGGGTAAGACCGAGTGCTTTATGTACCCGATGTTGGAGCACTGCGCGCTAAACCCAGGCAAAGGTATTAAGGCCATTGTGGTGTACCCGATGAACGCCCTGGCGCAGGACCAGGCGCGCCGCTTTGCTGAAGAAATTCATCAGCAAGATGGCTTGCGCGGCAAGGTACGGGTGGGCCTGTTTACCGGTGACTCAGAAACGACCCGGCGCAAGAGCATGTCGGAAGAATCGGTGATCACCTGTAAGCCTACCCAGCGTGAGAACCCGCCGGACATACTGCTAACCAACTACAAGATGCTGGATTACCTGTTGATCCGCCCACGCGATAGAGACCTGTGGCGCTTCAATGAGCCGGGGGATCTACGTTTTCTGGTAGTGGATGAGTTGCACACCTTCGATGGCGCTCAAGGCACGGATTTGGCCTGTTTGGTGCGCCGCCTGAAAGACAGGCTGAGTGTAGCCGACGATCTCGCTTGCGTCGGCACGTCAGCCACAGTGGGGGATGATCTCACGGCCTTATTGGGCTACGCCACCGAAGTATTTGCCACGCCTTTTGATCAAAACGCGGTGCTGCGGGAAGAGCGCGAAGGTATTGCGGACTTTCTGCCGCCTGTCTCTGTTGACTACTGGCCGAGTGCTGATCAAGTAACGGAATTTGCCACGAATGACCCTGGTGACGTTGCGGATCATCTCATTCAGGCTGCAAAGTTATGGCTGCCAGAGAACCTGCAGCCGGATATAGGCCAAGCAGAACCCGCGGCGTTCATTGCACTAGGCGAAACGTTGAAAAGTCTGGAGCCGTTTCAAAGGCTGCTGCGAGCGCACGAAACTGTGGCCAGTATTCAACCTCTAATTCAAGAGTGGTCTTCTAGGTTACGCGTAAGTACCCATGAGACCGCGTTAGCGGTTGATGGACTAGTCGCGTTGATCTCTGCCGCCCGCGTTGCGGGTGGCCGCCCGTTTGTGACCGTTCGCTCGCAACTTTGGTTGCGGGAGTTGCGGCGGATGGTCGCCACTGTTGAGTTGGAACCCCAGCTTAAGTTCTCTGATGACCAGTCTGCTGACCAGCAACCGATCTGTTTGCCGGTGGTACATTGCAATGAGTGCCATGCAACCGGCTGGGTGGGCGTGCGAAAGCCCAATGATCCCGAAATGCAGCGCGACTTAAGTGTGATCTATGAAGGATTCTTCAATCGTAGTCCTGACACAAGACTGATCTATCTCGATGGCGAATCGCCCGCCAGGCCATCTGAAGTGCGTAGTCTTTGCAGCAGCTGCGGCAGTGTGAACGCCCGCCGGGAAACAGTCTGTAGTCAGTGTGAAGCAACCGGTGACACCCAGCTGACCGTCGTTCTGCCACAGATGACCAAGCAGCAAACGGAAAAAGGCGCCAAGGTGTCGCGGTTCCAGCGAGATTGCCCGTACTGCGAGTCAAGCGAGAGCCTGTTGATCTTGGGCTCGCGTGCGGCAACCTTGTCATCCGTTGCGATCAACCAGCTTTTCAACAGCCGTTACAATGAACATGCGAAGTTAATTGCGTTTTCGGATTCAGTGCAGGATGCGGCCCACCGTGCTGGCTTTTTCGAGTCGCGCACCTATCGGCAAGTGATTCGTTCTGCATTAGCAGCAGCCTCCTCCTCAGAGGCAAAAGCGAATGGGGTAGCCACGCTTGCTGACTGGGTAGATGGTTTTGGACCGTTCTGGCGTAACCACTTTCAAACAGCAGCTGGTGGAGACAAAGACCTGGTGGGAACCTTTCTGGCACCCGATCTGCAGTGGTTAAAAGACTGGGAGGTGCTGCAGTCTGAAGGGGCACTACCTAGCAAGTCAGATCTTGTCGACAGGTGGTTATTACCCCGTATGCGCTGGGAAGCGCTTACCGAGTTCGGATTGCGGAGCCGTTTGGGGCGCACACTCGAGCGGACGGGGCAGCTCGTTGTTTATCCCGACCTTAACGAAGCACTGGAACTTGAGCCCATTGCTGAGACTTTGCGCGGTCAGATTGGCGAGTTACGAAACTTATCGACTGAAGTGTTGAGTCAATTTGTTATGGGCGTGCTCTGGCGGATGCGCGTTAGGGGTAGTTTTTACGATGATGAGTTGAGGGATTATGTAGCACGCGCGGGAGATCGCTATTCATTGGTAAGGCGTCACTACTTGCCGCGTGTTGGTCGAAAAACGCCAATGCCGAAGTTTTTGTCAGTACAACGCGTAAGCCAGGATCTGGATGCGGTTGTTGGCGGAGATGCTATCTCTTGGTACGGGCAGTGGTTCAACAAAGTCTTAGCGCAGGAAGAATCCTTTCTTCTGTCTGTTGACACCTTGAGCCACGTGATGGGCATTGTACTTGCAGGCTTATCCAGAAGCACGAACGCGCTATTAACAGAGCACGATGTACGGGGCCAATCTGTCTATTCACTGAATCCGGTCCGTTGGCTGTTCTCAAGCGAGGTATCCACTCTTGTGTGTGATAGCTGCCGCAGTCGGGTAGAGCTGGCCACAGAGTCTTTGCCTCTTTGGGGAATTTCGCGGTGCCTGCGTGGTTCCTGTGCAGGGAATCAGCATTTGTCAGGGCATCCTGAACCCGCGGTGAAAACGTCAGAGGCCGTACCTCGGCGACTGATCACCGCCGAACATACGGCGGTGCTTGATCCAAAAGTACGGGCATTGGTCGAGTCATCCTTTAAATCAGACCCCGGAGAGCTGTGGGACGTAAATCTGCTATCGGCTACCCCCACGATGGAAATGGGCGTGGACATCGGTGATTTGTCGAGCGTGCTGCTTTGTTCAGTACCACCAGGGCAGTCGAACTACCTGCAGCGCATAGGGCGGGCTGGTCGCCGCGATGGTAATGCCTTCAACTTGGCCATAGCCAACGGCACCCCTCATGATCTGTATTTCTATTCTGACCCACTGGAGATGATGGCCGGGGAAGTCACCCCTCCTGGCGTATTCCTAAAGGCCATCGCTGTATTGGAACGACAGCTTATTGCTTACTGTTTCGATCAATGGGTACTGTCTGGAATTGCTATTGACGCGATTCCACCGAAGCTCGGACAGGCACTGAACCATCTTGAAAGCGGCGTTACAGATCGTTTTCCTCAAACATTTCTGAATTTTGTTGAGGCTGAGAAGGGCCGCATATCAAGGGATTTCATAAATCTCTTTGAATTGGATGATCTAGGTGGCCCCGGACTGAATCGTCTTCAGGTATTGCTTTTTGGTGAATACGGCGGAGATCCGGGTGTTACGTTCAAAATCTCCCAGTTATTGCAATCCAAGGTGAAACAGAGGGAACGCTTTCGAGACGATATTTCACACCTCAAACGTCAATTGGATCGGTTACAACGCGAACCCCAGGACGAAGCCCGCGACGAATCGATCGTAGCGATGACAGAAGAACGAAGGGGTCTGATGCGGTTGGTTCATCGAATCAACGAACAAGACACACTCAATTTCTTTACCGATGAGGGGTTATTGCCAAACTACACCTTCCCGGAAGAGGGTGTAAAGCTGAATTCGGTGATTTATCGGCGTCGCGAACGTGCGCAGGACGGTGACGATGCTTCGCCCTTTGAGCGCATCGAGTTCGAGGTCCGCCGCCCCGCACAAACGGCACTGCAGGAGCTCGCCCCGTTCAGCCGGTTCTACGGCAATAGCCGTCAGGTGGAAGTAGACCGCATTGAAATTCGCAACAGTGAAGTGGAAAGCTGGCGCTTCTGTAATCATTGCGGCCATGCGGAGAACGTTGATGTTTCTGATGCTCTTAATGCCTGCCCCAAATGCGGTAGCTTTGGGTGGGTGAATGCTGATCAAAAAATGGACCTGTTGCGGTTAAAAGAGGTTTATGCGAATGCCTCTGATAGAGAAAGCCGAATTGGTGATGACTCTGACGATCGAGAGCCCGTATTCTTTGCACGGGAATTCCAGTTTGAGCTTGAAGAAAACAACGTTGGTGAAGCCTATCGAATATCAGACCTCGCCTGGCCCTTCGGCTTTGATTATCTGCACTCTGCGACGTTCAGAGAGATTAACTTTGGCAGGGATGGTGACAACGGACCAGATATCTCAATAGCTGGGGAAAGTCGCCAGCGTCCCGGTTTTCCGGTGTGCGTGCATTGCGGGAAAGTGCGAATGTGGCGCCGGCGACGCGAAGACAACCATATGCCACGATGTCCGATGCGTAGTGCTGACGATGAAACGCAAAAAACGCCTGATAATCTCTACCGGTCGTTGTATCTCTATCGGGAACTGAAATCAGAAGCCATTCGAATGTTGCTCCCATTTGCGGATGTGGTGCAATCGCCAACGCGGTTGCAGAGCTTAGTGGCGGCAATTCACCTTGGCCTGAAAAAGCACTTTCACGGGAATGTAGACCACTTACAAATCATGTCGCACTCCGAGCCGGTGGGTAATTCGGATCTGCGTCGCCACTACCTGGTGTTAATGGATACGATTCCTGGCGGGACCGGTTACCTAAACGAGCTACTCCGCGAGCCGGGTAAGTTTCGCGATATGCTCCAGTTGTCCTATGATGCGTTGGACGCCTGTGCGTGCCAGTACGATGGCGATAGGGATGGCTGCTATCGATGCCTGTTCGCTTACCGTGAGAGTAGGCGTCTTGAGGAAACCTCGCGACTTTCAGCGATGGAGACCCTGAGCGGTATTCTTGATCGCTGGGATCAGTTAGAGAAACTGAATGATAAGGATTCCTTGCATCATACAGACGTAAACGCGCTGTTTGATAGTGAGCTGGAGCGGTTGTTTATTGAAAAGCTGCGTAGCAGAAAAAGCTGCGCGCTCACTACGCGAACCATCAATGGCAAAGCTGGTTATGAGTTGTCTCTTCGATCTTCTAGTAGCGAGCGATCTATGCGTTGGTCGATAGAGCCTCAGGTAGATTTAGGTAAAGATCAGGGTATAGCTGTTGCTTGTCGGCCAGATTTTATATTGCGCTCGCTTTCCGCTGCTTCCGGTGAATTGCCAGTAGCTGTTTTTCTAGATGGTTTTGAATTTCACGCGGAAAAGGTGGCGGACGATACGCGCAAACGGTTCGCTATTTGCGCGTCCAAAAGCTACAGAGTTTGGAGTTTAAGCTGGCCCGACGTTCAGGTTAAAGAAGATAGCAGCGATGCATTGCTTGCGGATTGGTTCGATATACCCATCCAGGCTGACGGCCAAAAGCTCTATGATGATCTGGCTGGGAGTCTCTCGCTTCCTGGTTTTACACAGCTAACAGCCTTGGGCCAAATCGATGCGCTGACTGCACTATGTAGCTACCTGGCGGACCCATCCTCAGCAAACACTGACTATTCTTCGTTTGTCCGGTCTCGGCTGTTTGGCATGCTTGATATGGTGTCATCGCAGCAACCCCAGGAGCTATTGCAACAGGTAGGCACCTGGCTTCCTGTTCCGTGGTTTGAGGCACACTTGGTTGATAACTCGCTTCTTGGCGCTACTGTGTTTCCTGGTACACCTCTGGTCCAAGCTGTGGTTACTATGCCGCATGAGGCTGTTGGTAATGGGAAGTTGGACGACCAAGGCAGCGTTTGTTTTCGGTTTGATGATCGTGATGTTAACGCGGAAGGGTATGCACAGGCGTGGCGCATGTTTTGGAATGCCTGCAACCTGTTTCAGTTTGGCGCTCATTTTCTACCGGTCTCAAGCCAAGGCATTGATCAGTTGCTGTACGCCGAGATACTGCTCGCGCAAGAGGAGTCACATGTAGCAGGTGAAGAGACCGAATCTGCCGCGTGGAGTGAGGCGCTAGGCGAAACCTTCAATCGTGATTCTTTGATAGTCGTAATGAACACGGGTTGTGAGCCCCCGGAGATAGGCTTTGATGTGCAGCGCTCTGATGGTGAGGTGATTGTGAGTCTTGAATGGGCCTGGGTCGGCCAAAAGGTTGGTTTTGCAGAGATCGGGGATGACGAACTAGCAGCTCTGCATGCAGATGGCTGGCAGATAGTACCGAGTGATGATGATGCGTCAATCAAGCAGCTCACCAGTTTGCTGCTGACCAACTGATAGAACCGTAGGGATACTAGAAAACAATGGATAAGATGCAAGTAGCACTCGCGGACACGTTTTGGACATCTTTTGCGCGGTTGCCCAAAGCACAAACCAAAAAGGTAGTGGAGTTTGTTACCAAGTTTCGCCAAGCGGCGGATAGCTCCGGTATCAACTACGAGAAAATCAAGAACGCGGCTCAGCCCAGCTTCAGGTCTGTGCGTATCGATCAGGCCTATCGTGGCATTGTGCTGAAGCCCGACACTGGTCGAACCTATGTTTTACTCTGGGTAGACCATCATGATGACGCGTATGCGTGGGCGGAACGAACGCGTTGCGAAGTGCATCCAGATACAGGGGTACTGCAGCTTTACGAAACAGCGATTATCGAACCTCCAGAATCGGCTGAACCCGTCGTAGAACCCGTAGCGCCTGTCTCAGCGGCGCCGCTGTTTAGTCTTGAACTAGACCAGCTATCAGGTATAGGTGTGCCTGAAGGCATGTATGAATCGGTTCTACAGGTCACCAGCGAAGCCGAGCTCGAAGCGATGCAAAATCGTTTACCTGTCGAGGCGTTTGAAGCGCTTTACCTTTTTGCCGATGGTGTACCTTGGGCAGAAATTTGGGAGGAATATCACTTTTTGCCAAACGAAGCCGTGGACACCGGTGATATTGACGCTGCACTTGAGCGCGCAGCCAGTAAACGCCGATTCTGCGTGATTGAAGGCGAGCTTGAACTGAAAGAGATGCTGGCTGCGCCCCTTGAGAAGTGGCGTGTCTTCCTTCATCCAGCTCAACGTAAATTAGTAGAACGACATTGGAATGGTCCAGTACGGGTCTTGGGTGGTGCGGGGACGGGCAAGACCGTTGTAGCAATGCATCGTGCCGTGTGGCTTGTTCGAAATACCTTGGCTGATAAAAAGACCAAGGTGTTGTTCCTGACATTCAACACAAATCTTGCGAAGGACATTGAGTACAACCTTTCGAAGATTGCGACCACCAGTGATTTGGCTCGCATTGAGGTTATCAATGTTGATGCTTGGGTGTCTCGTTACCTTAAAAGCCACCGTTATCCGCACAAGATCGTCGGTGATTTTCATCTAAACGACTTGTGGAATATGGTGATCGGTTCAGTGAAGCCGAGCGACCCCAGCCTGCCTGATAGCTTCTTCAAGGAAGAATGGGAGCGAGTTATTCTGCCGAATCGCGTCATGAGCCAGGACGACTATCTACGGGTCTCTCGCAAGGGTCGTGGTGTCGCTTTGAGTCGCAAACAGCGCGCGGCGTTGTGGCCTGTATTTGATGAGATGCGATCGAATATGCAACACCAAGGTTGGCGGACTTATCAAGACGCCACACTGGATGCGTATGATCTCTTGAAGCAAGCTGATGCGCCGTCTCATTATTCAGCTGTGGTTGTGGATGAAGCGCAGGACATGGGGCCTGAGGCCTTGCACCTTATCCGCCAGCTCGCTCCTGAGGGAAAAGACGATCTCTTTTTAGTCGGCGATGGACATCAGCGAATATATCGAAAGAAAGCCGTTATGGGGCAGTGCGGTATTCGCATCGTCGGCCGTTCTCGGAAGCTCAAAGTTAACTATCGGACTACAGAGCAGATTCGACGGTTCGCCTCCGCAATGCTGGAGGGCTTGGCGATCGATGATCTGGACGGCGAAGAAGATCCACGCCCCGGCTATCGGTCACTAACACACGGCGTAGCACCAGAAGTCCAGGATTTTCCTGATCTTACAGAGGAGGTGTCGTTCGTGGCGAAGCAGATTCGTGAATTGTGTGCTGATGAGAGTGAGTACTCAGGTTGCTGCTTGGCTGTCAGGCTAAACTATCTGCGTGATGATTTTGCTGAAGAATTGCGATCGCTCGGCTTACCTGTGGTGGTTTTAGATAAACAGGCCGACAACCAACAAGTAGTAGGTGTTCGGGTAGCTAACATGCACCGGGTAAAGGGTTTAGAGTTCAGGCATGTTTTTTTGGTTGGAATGAACAAGGGAGTGGTGCCGAACCCTCACGCGGTGGCTTCGGATGACCCGGTTGAGGTGCGGGCGGCTGAGTTATCGGAGAGGGCGTTGGTCCATGTTGCCGCGAGTCGTGCGATTGAGCATTTATATATTAGTCATCATGGTGAGATGAGCGCCTACTTGCAGAGGTAAATGGGCTCCGCTTTGATATTCGATCTAAGAGGAATGGAGCTATTCAGTGAGCGTTGACGCTTCATGGGAGATCACATTCACCCAACAATTCGCCCGTGACGCCAAATCCCTGCAGAAGGCTGGTTATACTAATTGGCTCCAGAAGCTCACCTTTTTAAAGGACGGCCCTAAGACCAGCTCTAATCAGCTCAAGGCACTCAAAAACTACTCCAAAGCGTTTCGTTGGCGTGCGGGTGATCTAAGAGTTATTTTTCGCGTTGTAGGCGCCACCAAAAATATACTCCTTTTAGCGGCTGGTCATAGAAAGTCTGTTTACAAGAAAAAGCTAGGCCCGACTCAGAAAGTCATCGGAGCGCTTGACCAGATCTTGATTAAAGCAGAGGAAAGAGGAAGCCCTCGCAAGACGCTTCGGCGAAAAGTTCCGCCACCTGGGTTCTTGACCTTTGAGCTCATAGGAGAGGAGGCTTCACTCGAAGAGCTGCTAGTAGATGACGCTGATCTGTTTTTACTTGATATCCCTGAGGCCTTCCACGAGATATTGCTTGATGCAAAATCTCTAAATGATGCCGCTCTGAAAAGTCTGCCATTTACTATACGTGAGCGACTTGAAGATTATCTCACTGCTCCTGGTCAGCACCATGTGGGGCGGGCGTATTCTCTAGCGTCTACTGATTCGTTCTCGAGCATTGCGGAACAGAGCTTAGACAAATTTTTAGTTGCTTTAGACCCTCAACAAAAGAACATCGTAGATCGCTCTTTCAGCGGCGGCCCGTGGCTGGTTCGAGGTGGTCCTGGTACTGGGAAAACACTCATAAACTTAGCTAGGATCCAAAGAATATTTGAAGAGGGGGTTGGCGTAGATCTCCTCAATACTCATCCAGTTCGTGTTGGATTTGTTACCTTCAATAAGCCGTTGTCTCGCTCAGCGAAAGCTATGTTTGACGCGATAAGTCGAGAGGGTCGAGGGCAGTCGGTTGATTTTGTTACTCTCGACTCCATAGTCTTCAAACTTTTAAACAAGTTGGGCAGCGCCGGTAACGACATACTTTCAAAACGCGTGCAGGAAGTCTTGCTCGATCGTGTGTTGAAGGATTTTGATAATGTTGATTACGATCAACGCTATATCGAAGACGTGCTAGAACGTCGTAGTAGCAGTTTTTTCTTAGAGGAATTCGCGGAGACGATTCTCGGGTGTGATCTCCATATAGAGAGCGATTACCTAAGCTATCCCCGACGAGGGCGTAAGACTGCCCTTCAGGCGAAAGAGCGAGGCTTTATTCATGCTCTTTATCGGAATTGGTTGGAGGGGATGAAGGCGTTAGGTGCTACAACCTTCGAGGCCCGCCGCTTATCACTACTCAAGCGTATAAATGCAGGTCGACTGGATGTCACCGACTTCGAATACGACTTCTTATTCGTCGATGAACTACAAGACCTTTCCATCGTTGCTATTCGTATTTTGACTCATTTAGTTAGACATCCAGAGAACCTTAGTTTTTCAGCTGATACTGCTCAGTCAATCTACTTAAAGTCCCCCTCATGGAGTGCCGTATCACCGAAAATTCGCTTTCACGCCGGCAATAGCTTCATATTGCGCAAATCTTATCGGATGACTCGGCAGATTGATGAGGCGGTCCGCCCGCTGCGATTGAACTCGGGCGATGATGAAAAAGAAAATGGGGGGATTGATCAGCCGATATTTACTGGAGAGAAGCCTTGTTGGTTAGATTGTAATGTCGACGATCATGCAGAGATAGCTGCTAGTCTTGTTCGATCGCTATCTAGTGATCATGGAGTGAATTTGGGGCA
This sequence comes from uncultured Planctomycetaceae bacterium, assembly GCA_964481505.1. Lineage (GTDB taxonomy): Bacteria > Planctomycetota > Planctomycetia > Planctomycetales > Planctomycetaceae > Fuerstiella. The sequence continues at coordinate 18,384 of CAYZYB010000001.1, forward strand.
GATTGCTATCGTCTCGCCTGATAAGAAGATGACGGAAGCTGTGAGAGCGCAAATAGCGACTTTGGATTTATCGGTTGATATGGTTGCAGATAAAAGTGTGGTAGATATTCAGTCGGAAGCTGTGCATCTGTTGCACACGCACATTGCGAAAGGTCTTGAATTTCCGTTCGTGATCGTGCCAGGTGTTGTTGACGGGAAATACCCAAATAGCATTGCGTTGCAGTCTTGCGGAGACGAAGACGCGCGACAAGAAGAATTGGACCGTTCGAGACGTTTGCTTTACGTCGCACTATCGAGGGCGGCAAGAGGGTTATGGATGCTCACTGATTCGCGAATCCCCAGCCCCCTGTTATCTTCACTCAACCCCTTCGATTGGGATGTTAGTAAAGGCGAGCTCGGGAGTAGCTAACATGGTGAAGATATCTGATCTCGCGGCTAGAATTCTTGGCCGTAAACTCGGCCAAGTTAATGCTGGGGAAGTAGAAGCAGAAATCGTTCCTGAAGCGGGCACACGTGTTTCAGGGCGTCTTACGTCTGCTTGGGACCTTCCTGATAACCTTGAAGTGCTCCCTGAATACGAGTTCATCAAGGAAGCCATTTTGGGTGGTGAGCCACAGCCCATCTTTGTGACGGGTGAGGCCGGCACAGGCAAGTCAACTTTGATCCACTGGTTAGTGAAGAATCTAGATAACTGTGCATTGGTCGCGCCAACGGCGATTGCAGCATCAAATATTCATGGCTCGACAATTCACTCTTTTTTTGGCTTGCCACCAACTCATATTGATCCAGAGGAAGAACACCAAGTATCTGCAACAACTCGAGTGGTGATGGAGAACATGTCGTGTCTCGTGATCGACGAGATTTCGATGGTATCTCCCAATATATTGGATGCCATGGATGGAATATTACGACGAGTAAAGGCGAGCGATCAGCCATTCGGGGGTCTTCATGTAGTAATGGTGGGTGACCTTTTCCAGCTACCCCCTGTCGTTGCGAGCGAAGAGGAAAAGGTCTATTTCACTCATCGTTACAAATCTCCGTTCTTCTTTAGCGCTGATGTGTTTAAGGATGAAAGAGCGCAACTCATACCGCTTACTCTGGCTAGAGTTAGGCGGCAGAATAGTTCGAAGTTGATCGAGGCGTTGTCGGCGATTCGAGTGGGAGAAAATTATCGAGAGAGTCTTGGCTTTTTTAATAGGTCTTGCTTTCGTGATGTAGACAGTTCGAAAGAGGCGGATTTGTGCCTAGTTCCTCGGAACAATCAAGCTCGACAGATTAACCAGAATCGGTTGGATTCGTTGCCAGGTGACTTGAATACATTTGATGCAAAAACCAGTGGCAATATTCAAGCCGATAAGTGGCGTCTTCTCGTACCTTCAAGTTTGAACCTTAAGCTTGGTGCGAGAGTAATTTTCCTCAATAACCAGGCAGAATGGATTAATGGTGACTTAGGCGAGGTGGTTGGATACGGTGAGGAGGCTATTCGAATTAGAAAGCTAGCGACTGACAATGTGGTAAGCGTTCCGAGGCATACTTGGTCAAAATATACTTATGTGTATGATTATAAAGCTAGAAAGATTGCTAAGTCTGTTGTGGCTAGTTTTACGCAATACCCCTTAAATTTAGGATGGGCAATGACCATCCACAAGTCCCAAGGCATGACTTTAGAAAACTATGCTATCGATCTTGGGTCAGGGGCTTTCGGCGAAGGGCAAGTGTACGTGGCTTTGTCGCGAGCTAAGTCGTTAGAGAGTATTCAATTACGGAAACCGATAAGTATGTCAGACGTTAAGGTTCATCCTGTGGTGCGGGAGTTTTATCGCCGTATCGAAGGGATCTAGGCGGAGGGCACGTAACCTAAACTGGTAGCCAAGATTTTCCAATAACCACACCCGGCGATTAAATTTGCTTCTTGCTACATTGCAGGTGAACTTACAGAGTGCTAACACCTTCCAGTGTTCTAAGGCGATAATCTGACCGAATTGGAAAGCAGCCCAATCTGGCTGATAGATCTAAGAACGAAAATTGGCCGGGCGACTTCACCATGGACGGGTTTGATTTCAGTATGCTGTTGCCGCACCTCGCGGCAATCACCTCCGATGACGCTGAATTTCTCCAGCGCATCAACGGAATATTTGGAGTTGCGCTACTGTTCGTGTTTTCGGTTGCGGCTGTTTACGCAATCGTAAAGTGGCTTTCCGTCAGCAGCCAAGTTCGATTTCTCCTTAGTCTGCTCACCGGTCTCCAGCCAGATTCGTTGTTGGAGGTTCGACGCGACCTCAAAGCCAAGGCTGAAGCGGGGTCTTCCAAAGGCGGAGAAAACTGGCTTGAGTACGATGAAGCGCTGGTCACAGCGGGTGATCCTCCGAGGCTCTACAACACCTACGACGCCGCCCATTTCTTCAATTCCCGAAGCTTGGCCCAAGGGCTCATCGGCAATCGTCTGTTGGCCGCAATTCCTGGCGTGCTGACAGCGATTGGTGTTTTGGGAACCTTCCTGGGGCTTACCACGGGGCTTTCAGGCATTAACTTGGCCGCCAACGCGTCTATCGAAGATATTCGCGGCAGTATTGGCATGATGATCTCCAGTGCGAACGTGGCTTTTCTGACTTCGGTGTGGGGAGTACTTCTCAGTGTGCTCTTCAACGTGTTGGAAAAATTATTAGAGGGGTCCGCGGGCAAGCGTATTCGCACTCTGCAAAACGAGATAGACCTGCTTTTTCCTCGACTCACTGCAGAAAACACCCTGGTCGACATTGCGGAGCACGAGCGAGAGAGCCGCGAGACTCTTCAAGGGCTTGCTGAACAGATTGGCAACCGCATGCAGGATGCCCTCCGAGAGAACTCCCAGGTGATTGCCGACCAGTTAAACACCAGCCTTAATAACGCCCTTGGACCAGCTATATCGAAGTTGGTAGATAACGCAAACGAAGGTTCAGAAAAGGCGATTGAGAGCTTGTTGGAGCGCTTTCTTGATCGTATGGGTGATGTTGGCGAAGGGCAGAAAAAGCTGCTCGACCAAGCGTCCGCAGACTTTGCGATCAGCGCATCGGAGGTGAAAGGCGAGTTTTCTTCCCTTGTTCAGTCAATGGGGGCTATGCAGGCCCAACAGGGCATGGCACAAGAGCAAATGCGCGAGGCTAATCAAGAGTCTGCCCGGCGTCTAGGTTCCGAATTTCAGTCGACAGTAGGGGCGTTGGCGGCGGAGGTTGCGAAGGCCGGGGATTTTCAGAGCCAACTTGGTAAGGCGGTTGAGGCGGCTACTTCGGCGAGCACCGCGTCTTCTACCGCACTTGTGGCGGATGTCCGCTCGATGAGTGCAGAACTGGGTGAGGTGGCTTCAACCAATAAGTCTATAGGCGAGGAATTGGTTGGAGCATCAGTCGCTTTAAAGGAGGCGGCGGTGGAAATGCGTGGATTCGCCTCGGCGATTCAAGCGACGTCTGAGGCGTTGCGAGGTGACCTGATGCAAATGACTACGACTACAAAGTCACTCGCTGCTCAAAATCAAGGAATAAGCCAGCAGCTGACCTCAACGCTTGCCTCGATTCAAGAAACGCAGCAATACACTACGCAGGCGACGGCTTCGCTTAAGGAAATCACTACAGATGCCAGCCAAGGCATGAAAGAACTGAAGAGCCACTTACTTCAGTATCAAGAGGGGCTTAACGGACATCTAACTGGGCTTGAAAAGCAGCTCGCAGAGCTGCTCGAAGACTACGGTCAGCGTGTTCAAGGGCAGACCCATGCGCGGCTAGAACAGTGGAATGGGCAGACCCGGGAATATACTTCAACGATGAAAGATGCGATTCAGGCGTTAAGCGACGTGGTGGACGATATTCAAGGGCGGTTGAGCTAGCGCTCTGCTATGAGTTGGCGCGGAACTGTAAGTGAGGCAGAACGCCCAGATGACGAGAACCCTTATTGGATCTCGTTTTCAGACATGATGGCTGGGCTGCTTATCTTGTTTGTGCTGGCTTGCTTGGTCTTGATATTGGAGCTCGCTAACACCAAAGATTCCGTTTCGGACGAGCTTGAGAAGCTTCAAAAGGCGGAAGAGGTGCGATCCGAGATTCTGGAAGAAATACGCTTGGATCTTGAGAAACTCGGGATTCGTATCGAAGAGTCGGAAAACAACTCGGTGCTCCACATACCTACAGACGAGCTCAATTTCCGATCTAATTCCCATCAGATACCTCAGAATTCAAGGTCTCGAGCAGTAGATATTGGCCAAATACTCTTTAAGCGCCTCAGTTTCTCTAACCGAACGGAGTATCTCGATACGGTTTTTATTGAGGGGCATACTGACTCCAGGCGTTCTAAGCGAGATGGCGGAAACTGGGCATTGTCATCTCGGCGGTCTGTTTCGCTTTGGCAATTGTGGGAAGATGGTTTGCCTGTAGGTGAGCGGCTGTCTGAATTGCGTAACCACAGTGATCAAGCACTTTTCTCGGTAAGCGGCTATGCCGATACTAGACGCCGTGTCGAGCAGGAGAGTAGCGATTCGGACTATGAAAAGAATCGTCGCATCGACGTACGCATAACTGTGAAGCGGCCAACGGTTGAAGAACTGCGCAGTATCCAGTCGAAACTATGATCAAGTTGCCAAGTCAAATAGACCTCTCGTTGCCGGATTGGGATAACAGTGATTTCGAATCTTATCGGGTCGCTACCAACAGTTTGAGCGTGTTGGCGACTGGTGCTGGCTTTGGTGACCGAAAGACACAAGCCAAGATAGTGCAGTTGCGTGAGGCCGCCCCGGCAGGCGCCGACGCTATTGCGGCACTCCTGAACTCTTCTGCAGACATCCGCGCTTATGCGAATTTTCTGGCTTCTTCAAAGTTGCCGGACAGCCCAGTTTTCTCACGCAACATTGCTCGTCAAATCAAACGGCACCGACCGAAGCTCACCACCTTAGTGTTGAGGGAATTTGTGAGGGCATTCTTAAACAACTTTGAAACACTGAAATCGGCCAAATTATTTGCGCCTTTTCATCGGTACCTGGTGAAAGAACTGGGTTCGATGAGCGCTTCCGTCAGCAATAATGAGCTTGGGAAATTGGCGAGGAGAGCTGAGGCGATTATCACGCCACACGGGCCCAAGGCCATCGCTGAATGGGCAACGAAGAGCGGAACAGATCTGAACGAATTGCTTGGCCAATTGGGTTTGGATGGCTTTGCAGATACGTTGTTCGTTCAGGTGACGCGTAGTAAATATGTCGTCGAGACGATTGCTCAGTTGCCAGTGGGTGGTGACGCGCCAATCTTAGCAGAGCTTCGGCGTCCTGCGTTAAGAGAGGCCTATGCAGGCGAGGGGCGGCTCATCGGCCATCTGGCGCTGGAGCTGCTTATTGATCGCGCCGAGGGTGCGCCTTCAGAGGCTTGGCTTGCGGCGATATTGAACATTGCAGGCGATCCACGAGTAGCAAAGACCTCCGATCGGTTTAGTCGATGGTGGTCAAAGCTAGGTGATGAACGCGTACAGCGCGTACGACAATGGCTTTCTCTAGTGGATGTTGGGCTTTTCCTAAAAGTGATACATGACTACGGAGAGAACCAGCGAGATGCAGAATTGCTGAGAATGTACCCCGACCGTCAGAGATTCTTACAGGGGCTAGTCTCACAAGGTCTTGTCAAAGAGACTCGACTTTTCCTTTCTGGTCGCGCAGACGATTACGTCAAGAAAGCGTTCGCTGGATCTGAAGCACCATCGTACGCAACGATCTCAGATCCGATGCACAGATCTATGATTTACATGCAACTGGAGAAAGCGGTCTTGGTAGAAGGAAGCCATCAACGAACGTTGTACATCATGCCCTCGCTGCCTGAAAGAAGCAGAATATTAAAATACGGCGTTACTCGATTTGCGGAGCGAGAACTTGGTAAGGGATTAGAAAGCCAGTTTTTACAGCAATACCCGGAGCAGAAAAACAGGGTCTATGCCATAACTCACAATGGATCATGGCATGCAAAAGCCATCGAAGCGCTTCGCAAACTTGGTGTGAAGTTCGAAGTGGAGCCATTGCTCACTGCTAAAACGTACCGTGAATTTCGGCGGGGTCATAGAGTCTGATGGCTGGTCCGAGAGAATGGTTGCGCTCGCTCTTGGCGAACTCCAATGGCGACATTGTTTTTGATCTTACACCGGATTCAGCGGGCCTGAATCTCCAGGTCGAGGAAGCAGAGTTCGCTGAGTTGCGGGCAGGACGAGGGAGTGAATTGGCCTTGATGCAGCTCGCCTTCCTAGATCAGCTTGAACAGGAAGACTTGGCGGAAGGCATATTCTGTGGATTTTTGGTCCCATCCCAAAGCGCTGTTCGGTTGGAGAGGGATCTTGCCGATATTTTGAAGTTCCCGCCGCCTTTCACCGGCGAGTTTTCGGCGTCGGTCACTGGCAACACAAGGCAAACCGCGTTCAAAGTGAAGTTGACCCCATCCTTGGCCAGCGGTGAGAGGATAGAGCACTACAGTCTCAAGGGGCCAATCTTATCGTTCTCTACAACTGAGAGATTTTTACTCAACCCAGGCCAGTTGGCGGCACTTTCCGCTGTTGCGTCACATTCTGTCGAGTCTTCGGAATTGTCGGTTGAAGAAACCAATCTTCGACTTGTGCATACGCTACAAGTCGCGAGAGAAGCAGGTTTTGAAGCCGACCTCTCGCACTTCGACGACTTAACAATCCATGTCCCCCCGAAAATCGGTTTAACGGTAGATGAGCAAGACGATGGTAGTCTCGTTCTATCGCCAAACCTTAACTGTGGCGTTGCGCCAGAAAAAGTTGCTCGCGGAATGGGACAGGCATTGACTGGAGGCAAATCAGGCAGTGTGCGAGTTGACAATGAAATCATCCTGCTTGATGAGGCGGCTATTAGCTCGGTCAAGCATGTGATCGAGCGAAGCCATGTTCCTGCGGGCCTGGCAAAAGACTTCCTTGAATCGCCCACAATGTACCTCGATAGCGCGTTAATTGATCTTGATGATGGATTTTCGAAGCGTGTCAAAGGCGCCGGTGTCTATACATTCTGTGATTTTGGTTCGGATGACCAGAAGTCCATGGATTGGTTTGGGCCAGTCGATACGCAAAATGTAGAAGAAGCTCTGGTGGAGGTACTTAAGTCTCCGGAAGATAAAAAGCGGCTGAGGCAGGCCATTGAGCGTGCCCAAGAACAGGGAGCTGGCGAGGTAGTTTACGAAGGCGTGACCCTCCCACTTACGGATGATTTTGACGTTGGTGAGTTCGTAAAAAACTACGAGATTCGAGAGCACCCTCACGAGGTGGAAGGGCAAAGCGAGTTTCCTGAGGGCTTGCCAACGCCTGACGTTGTTGAAGCCCCGGTAGTTGGGCCCAGCAAGGCGGTGGTTGTGCTAAACGAACTGGAAGGGGAAGGCTCAATAGATTTACCTGGCTCGACTTCCTTCCAAATCAACCTCGAAAACCTCGCTAGAAGCCCGTTTCCTCATCAAGAGGAAGGAGTGAAATGGATATATTCCCTCCGAGAGTCGAGTGGGGTGACAGGGGGGCTGCTGGCGGATGACATGGGTTTGGGTAAAACCTACATGACATTGGTAGCTCTCCAGCAATGGATGCTTAATCAGAGCGATGATGAAGAACGCAAGCCGAGTCTGATAGTAGCGCCGTTAGCGCTCCTGGAGAACTGGGAAGAAGAAGTCGCACTGACATTCAAGACGTCCCCGTTCAAAGATATTGTTGTTCTTCAGGCTGGCAGAGATTTGCCACGATATCGAGTTGCTGGAGCTGGAAAAGAGACCAAGCAAAACGTCGATGATGACACTGTGTTGGCAAAAGAAGAGATCCGGTACTCGCTCAAGATAGGTGATAACTACAAGAAGGACCGTCTGGATCAGCCGGCACGACTTGTCATCACTACCTATCAGACCCTTGCTAGCTATCAGTTCTCCCTTTGTCGAGTAGATTGGAACTTCGTGGTATTCGATGAAGCGCAAAACCTCAAAAATCTTAATACGCTTCAAACAAGAGCTGCTAAGGGGCTAAAAGCCGACTTTAAACTTCTAGCAACGGGAACGCCTGTAGAGAATAGCCTCAGCGACTTCTGGTGTCTGATGGATACAGCGCAGCCAGGGCTGTTGGGCGAGTGGAAGGATTTCAATCAGCAGTACATTCGGCCTATTGCTATCGCGGAAGAGACGGAGCTGAGCGTTGTACGCGCCGAGATTGGTCGAACCCTTAGGGAGACTGTTGGTTCGCTGATGCTTCGTCGACTCAAAGAGGAGACGCTCAAAGGCTTGCCGAAAAAGACGGTTTACTCAGGTCGCGATAATCAAGAATTTGAGCGGATCCATTTCGACCCGAAGCTAGCCACGATGCTTTCGGGCAGGCAACTCGGGGTCTACGACAGTGCGGTGGATTTCGTTCGGGAGAATCTAGATCAAGGACCGGCAGTAATCCTTCAAGGGCTGGCGGAATTGAGAGCAGTATCTATACATCCAGACGCACGTAATACTTCCGCGCCAGATCCCGCTAAGTGGGGCGACTCTTCCGTAAAGATCGGTGTCGTCGAATGTTTGGTTAGCGAAGTGCGTGGGCGCGATGAGAAGGTCATCATCTTCCTTATCAATAAACTGGTTCAGGTCCGGCTAAAGCTCTGGCTGGAATCGACCTTTGGCATTTCGGTCGATATCGTGAACGGTGAAACGAAGGCGACGGCGAAAGACAAACGCGTTAATACAAGGAAGCGGATTGTTGATTCCTTTCAGTCAGCACCTGGCTTCGGGGTGCTGATAATGTCCCCGATTGCAGCTGGTGTTGGTTTGACGATCACCGGCGCAAACAACGTCATACACTTGGAGCGGCATTGGAACCCAGCGAAGGAAGCCCAGGCTACCGACCGCGTTTATCGAATTGGGGCTACCAAAGACGTCAATGTTTACCTTCCTATTGTGCATCACCCTGAATTTGACTCATTTGAGGTGACGTTGGATCGATTGCTGAATCGAAAGACGGACCTTAAGGATGCTGTAGTGACTACTGAAGATGTGAATGCGGCTGATATCGTTGCTGGGTTTCAGCCCGCGTAGGCTATTGGAGCTTTTCGCGCCAGAATCGTCCGAGGTTCCCGGAGGCCTCAATTCCAGTTTCTGCAACTTTTGTATACCGGACCATCTCGATGAGGGACTTTACACGGCATCTAGGAGCTCCGCTCCCAGATAATCGATGCGCTATTGGTGGGTCACTCAGAATCAGACCTTCAGCCAAGAGTTTGGCGGGGTTGTCTGTGGTCGCCGAAGCGTAATGCCAATGGCAACCACAATCTCTTCTATCGTTTTTACCCGATTAACTAAACAGGTACGCAGTAACCGCAGTCGCTGCAGTCGCAGTTCCAGCCTTCTCGAGAGCCTCCTTTGCCGCTTCTGGAAACTCTTTTCTTCCTTGTAGCATTTCAACAAGCTCTCGACCTGTGGCGATAGTTAGCGTCAACTCGGCGCTCTCTAGCGTTCTGTCAACTAGAGTTTTACTTGAGAGCGTATCGATACTGCTATTAGTGGTAGAAGTGAGGTCTGCATTGAGCAGGCCGCCTGAAGCCACCCCATCCATTTTGCTCGCTACCTCATCCGTGGCGATTACAGCGATCTCAGGGTACCTAACTTGATGCTCCTCAACGTAAGCTACCCGATCGGTTGCCTTTAGCTGATAGTCGGCAATGATTTCACCCGACTCTGAATCTCTGATTCGTACATCTGCGCCAGGGTGGTTGGGAGATCCAAACAATTCCGCCTGTGTATCTGAGTGATTGGAATTGTACCTGTCCACCCAAAGAAGCTCGAAATAGATGCCTTTAACGTTGTTGGCTAGTCCTTTGATTTGCTCCTCGCTATAGCTCGCTAAATAGCTGCTGATTTCTGCTTCACTCGAATATGCGAGGTCTGGGTTAGATCGACGAATAGCGTCTAATACCAGTTCTCTTTCTCCCGAAATGTCGAAAGCCGATTGGGTAAGCAACGCGTAGAGCACACCTCCTATAACTTGCTCGTGCTGTATGGTGCGCTTTGCCAGTTCGTCATCAATGAACGCCTGAAAAGGTCTTATGATGGCTGGAACGAAATCTCGAAGTACATGTTGGCGGTACGCACCAGTATTTTTCTTATCTAGGTTCGAGCAGATTGCAGTAGCGTTTTCTTCCAGTAATTTGTGAAGCGGTAGTAGAGTTTCGGCAAGTAGAGTTTTTGCCTCTTCCGCAGTAAATATTGTTTCGCTTTGGTCAAGGTAATCGTCCAAGATCGCAATCAGCATCCAGCAATACTGCACTATCCGCTGCTCCACCTCATCGAGCGCCTCAAAGTCCCGCTTTTCGGAGCCGAGTGCCTTGTAGGCTCCCATGGCAACGACAATAGAGACTCCACCGGTGAGTGCCGCACCCGTAGCC
>CAYZYB010000002.1:0-27209 GCA_964481505.1 uncultured Planctomycetaceae bacterium
TTGTGCGACGTAATTGTCTTTGGGATCTGTATAGCCGCACTGACAATCGTTTAGGTCGTTGCCGATGCTGTCATCGTAGTTGCCCTGGACACATTCGATGCTGTTCTGATGCAGAATCGGAAACACGCGATCCGGATACGGGCCGAACGCACCGAGATCGCCGAGGCAATATGCTGCGTCGACGTTCCGTTGCTGAGCGTCAGTGATGGCTGATTCCAGTGCGAGATAGTTGCTGTAGAGCCCGCCGAACAGTGCGATTTTCATGCTGATTCCTGTGGCCGCAACGTCGAATTCGTGCAAATGGCGCCGTGTTGGTAGCAGGTATAGCAGGCGCCCTCGCCCAGTGGGAAACTCCCCAGCGATTCACTGAGGTCATCGCCCATCCGGGCATTTTTTGCTTCCAGTAGAATTGGACAGACGTAAACACCGCGGTTTGTAATGACTCGACTGTGATGACACAGCAACTGATTGCGATCAAAATCTCGCATCATTTCAGAAGTGATGCGTTCAGTTTCGCGATAGCCTTCCGTGCGATTTTCTTCTGCGCCAATCTTGAGCCGCGGCAGGATCTTGAGTCGTGGGCGATCGCAGCCGTGTTTCTTCAGGACGTCTCGAAATGTTTGCAGGATGCTTAGGTTGTCGGCATCGTCCCACGTTTGAGTCATCGTGATGATCGGCAGGAAATCGTGTTCGCAAAGCAATGCCACACCTTTGATCGCGCGATCAAAAGTGCCTTCGCCGCGAACCGGATCGTTGATTTCGGCCGTCGGGCCATCGATGGAAACTCGAAATTCCAGGCTGAACCTGGAAGCACGTTCTGCCGCTCGTAGTTCTTCCAGCCATTCTGGTTTCAGTACGGTACCGTTGGTCAGTACGGTTGCCGGTCCGAATTCGAGCGTTCGCTTTAGCATCGGCAGGAGTTCCTTATTCAGAAACGGCTCACCGCCAGTGAAGTAGTATTCTCGCACACCGTGCTCAGTCGATTCCTTCAACGCAGATTCGAATTGGTCGTAAGTTAAGAATTCGAAACTGTGGTTCTGCGGGCTGCAACTGATGAAGCAGTGGTTGCAGGTCAGATTACATACGGTTCCAGCGACCTGAAACCAAAGTTCGTCGAGAGATCGCAGTTCAATCTGCGGAATAGAATCGAGACCCGAAACGCTCATTCAGTGACTCCGTTTTTTTCTGCTTTCAAATGATCAAAAAGTTCTTCCATCTGTTTCAAGCCTGTCTGTATCAGAAAGCGGTTGTCACGTCCGTAACTTGCAGCACCAAGTATATAGAAATCGGGTTCCGGATTCTTTAGCAGAGCAGCACCGCCCGATGATTGCTGCAGGCAGTCGCTGGAAGTTTCTCCCAACAAGTGAGCGGCCAGCTTGATGGGGCCTTCGGTCGCATAGCAGCGATGGATCTGCAGCTCTTCGAACGGCTGAGTGTTGGGACGGGACCCCACGTTCGCGATGACTTCGTCTGCCGAAATCTGCAGTGCCCTGCCCTTGTTTTTGTTGTCCTGGTCTTCAGCCGGACGCCGCAGTTCGATGTTGTATTGATCGCTGGAACGTGCAATACACTCGACTTGCCAATCGCAAACCCAGTCAACGCAACTGCCATCGTTGTTTGCAAGCTGATTGGCTGTCTCCGTTAACCGAGCTCGTTCCGGAAGCGGATCATCGGGCGTGACGGCAAGCGGTGACGAATTGCTTCCGCGCGTTAGCCACGTGATTTTGGTTTGGGGTGCTGTAGAAGCCAGATCCGCCAGCATGCAGATCGACGTTGCTGCAGAATAGCCACTGCCAATCACCAGGGTGTGACGATTCGCGAAACGGTTTCGATCTGAATCAAAATCGGGGATCTGGTAGCAGCTGTCCGGCAACAGGTTCTCGCCTGGACACGGAATTCCACCGATGCCGATGTGGCGGTGTCGCGAAATAAACCCCGTGCAGTCGATCAGAATATCGGCTTCGAAAATCTGCTGTCCGGTCGGCGCGTTAACAAGAAGACGAAACGGCGCTTCGCTGCGCCGCGGGCTGCCGATGCGATCTGATTTTCCGTAAGTTGCCCGACTAACCGCGACGACTTCGTGATTGGTGAGTACCCTGCCCTGCAGGTTTTTGCATTCAGACAGCGGTTGAAGATAGTCGGCAGCGAAGTGCGCACCGGTAAGCAATTGGTCTTCTGCAATCTTCGAATCAGTGACCGTTCTTCCGGCAGCGCTGCTGTTCATTGAAAACGGCGTGAACAGTTTTACGTGACCCCAACTGCTGACGGCGGCTCCGACTTCACGTTTTTCCAGAACCGTGACGTCATAGCCATCGTAGCTGGCTCGCAACGCGGCTTCGAGCCCCAGTGGTCCGGCGCCGACAATGATTAGCGATTGATTTTTCATGGCTGACCTTATGTTGTTATCGCTGAAATCCGATCCCAGGTCAGGCCAGTCATGTCGATCGCTGGTGTTCGATCCAACAGAAGATCAGACAGAATTGCTCCGGTTGCCGGCGACATTTGCAATCCTGATCGAAAGTGCCCTGCCCCGACGAACAAATTACTAAACTCCGGCACGGCTCCCAGAAACGGCAGTTCATCAGGCGACCCCGGTCTTAGTCCGGCCCAGCATCGCACCATTTCTGCGCGACCGAGTTCCGGCACCACAGATTCAGCAAACTTCAACAGCGATGCGACGCCCTCCGTCGTGTTCCGTTTTTCGAATCCAACGTCTTCTTCTGTTGACCCAACCAGGATCAACCCATCGGCTCGTGGCACGACGTATCTTCGCCCCTGTTCGATCACGCAGGTAAACGGAAGTTGCGAAACCTGCAGTTGTGCCATTTGACCGCGAACCGGTTTGACGGGCAGCGTGACACCAAGCGGTTCAAGCACGTTGCCGGTCCATGAACCAGCACACACGCAGATGCGATCGGCGGAGAATTGTCGGGCAGGCGTTGCCGCTTCGACGGTTTTGTTGTGCTGAGTTAATGTCAGCTGTTCGGCGTCTTCGATGATTTCGACACCCAATTGCCGACATGCCGCCGCCAGAGCTTTCACGTGTCGGGGGTTTCTGGCCTGGCCAAATTCCGGCAGAAACACGCCCGTTGAAAAGTCGTCTGCCAAACCCGGAACATGCCGCTCCAGTTCTGTCCGGCTCATTTGTTCGACAACAATTCCTTCCGATTGCCAATCAGACACCTGGCCTGCAAAATCGTCTGTCTTTTCTGCGCCGGAAATTTCGATCGAACCACAGCGTCGATATCCGTTGTCGATGCCGGTTCGCTGCGTGAGTTCTGTGGACAGTGATTCCCAGAGTTGATGGCTGTATGAGCGCAACCTAGCTTCCGGTGTTGCGGCTTTCTGAAGATTGCCGGGAGGCAACATGCCCGCTCCAGCCCACGACGCTTCACGTCCGACGCGCTGGCGATCCACAACAGTAACGGAAACGCCCTGCCCTGCAAGGTTGTAGGCAGTGGTGAGCCCAATGACTCCGCCACCAATGATTAGAATGTCTGGATGCAGATGCACCATATCGTGTCCACAAAGATCGAAACGCTTTCACGCATGGTAGTTTGTCTGCGCTGATTTCCTACCGTCATGCAAATGCAGCGTCTGGAGTGAAGTGTCGAGAGCCCTACTTCGGGCGTTTGAAATCGTGACGAAGCTTCTCAACCTCGGCGTGTTTTAAGCAACCCTGCAGGTGATCATTCACCATGCCCATCGCCTGCATGAAGGCGTACGAAGTGGTTGGTCCGACAAACTTCCACCCTCGTTTTTTGAGTGCTTTCGACATTTTTTCCGCCTCTCCGCAGGTTGTTCGAAAGCAGGCTTCTTCTTTCGTGATGATCGGACTCCTGCTCTGTGGCGGTTCGAATTGCCAGAACCATGCGGATAGCGATCCGAATTCGGCTTCCATCTCAATCGCTCGCGCAGCATTGTTGATTGTGGCTTCGATCTTGCCTTTGTGGCGGACGATCGCTTTATTCTGCAGCAGTTTGGCAACCTTCTTATCACTAAAATTGGCAACCTTATGAAAGTCAAAGTCCTGAAAGGACGCGCGGAAAGCGTCCCGCTTTCGAAGAATCGTTAGCCAGCTGAGACCGGATTGGAATCCTTCTAGGCAGATCTTTTCGAACAGTCGGTGGTCGTCAATCGTTGGCCTTCCCCATTCTTCGTCGTGGTACTTTTCATAGTCGTCATGGCCTTTGCACCACCAGCAGCGTGCTTCGCCGTCGTTGCCTTCGAAGATTCCACTTTCGCGGACGGTCATCCTTTTGTCTCCCACAGTGATTCAGATTGTCGTGCCGATCGCAGGTAAATCCGTACAATAGGCAATTCGCTGGACTTACGATGGCGTTTTGCTGCGGGATCTCGAAATCGAAGTCCGTTCTTCCTGTTTTTCGGTCTGCTCAGCTGAACAATATAACCAGCCGACGCGGCGAATTCTCTGAGTTCACAGCCTCGGCGCGTGTTGTTTTATTTCAGACAGTCTTACTCATTTCCCACAGCTCCGGTCATGACGAATACTTCGCTCCGATTCGCTTTGGTTTCCCTCGCCGCCTGGCTTGTCATCGCTTCATTCCCTCAGGGAAACCTGTATGCGGACGACGCAGACTCCGACTTCACATTCGCGGCCGGCTTCTACAAAAAGGGACGCTGGCAATACTCAGCAGATGCGTTCAAAAAATTCCTGAACGACTATCCCAGTCACTCGCGCGCCACGATGGCAAAGCTGTACTACGGATTGTCTTTGAACTCGCTGGAAAAATACGCGGAGTCACGTGAACAGCTGCAGGCATTTGTGAAAGCTGATCCACAGAATCGGTACGCCGCCGATGCCAAATACCGGATTGCAGAAGACAGCTACTACCTGAAAGAATCAGATGCGGCCGTCAGACAATTCGAAACGTATCTTGCAGATCATGATGGTCACGGGCTGAATTCCTGGGCACGTTTGCTGTTGGGGGAAAGCTACAATCGACTGAAGGGATTTGCGAAAGCGGAAGCTGCGCTGCGACCGCTGGTGGCTCTTCCGCCTCCAGTCAACATTCTCGCGGACAGCACTTTCGCATTGGCGGAATCTTTGGAAGGACAGAGCAAACTTCCCGAAGCCAACAAGCTGTATCTGGAAGTTGTCAACATGAAGTCAGACAGCTTTTCACACAAGGCCCTCTTCCGTATCGCGCGGATGCACTACGATCAACGAGATTTTTCGAAAGCAGCTGCGGCCTACGACCGCCTTAGCCAGGAATTCAGCGACAAGCCATTGGCAGCGACGGCGATCTTTCAGTCTGCCGTCGCTCGCTTTCGAATGAAGCAGTACGAAGAAGCTTACTCGCGGTTTCAAAAGGTACCAAAGAACTCCGACGCCGCACAATACGTTGGCTTGTGGAAAGGACTTTGCCAGCGAGACGCCGGGCGCCTTGATGACGCTCGGAAGACGTTTGCATCGGCACTCACTGAAGCAGGCGACAAACCGCTCGGTGGTGAGATTATGTTTCATCGAGCTCAGTTAGAAGTGCTCGACAACAAAAAGGATGTCGCCGCTCAAATGTATATGGATCTGGCAGATCGATGGCCTCAGAATTCAGCCGTGCCGGAGTCACTGTTTAATGCCGCTGAATTGAAGATGGAAGTCAACGAGTTGGATGTCGCATCGCACATTGTCGCTCGTCTGCAGAATGATCACGCTGAGTTGGGGAAATCGCCGCAGGTGCTGGTTTTGCAGGGGCGATTGCTGCTAAAACAGGCCAAGGCCGATGAAGCGGTTGCCGTGCTTCGATCAGCGGTCGACATGAAAAGCAACAGCCAAAAAGAAACGCTGGGACGCAGCTATCATTTGATTCGTGCGCTCTACCAGTCGGAGAAGTTTGCAGAGGCGGTTGCGGTGTACGAGCCGCTTGGCGAGTCTTTCAGTGCACCTGAGGCAAGTCAGTATTTCGGTGCCATCTCGCTGGCCGCCGTCAGTAGCCTTGAACTCAAAGAGTATCTGAAGGCAAAGCAATACGCGGATGACTTTCTGAAGGTCGAGAGGCAACCTCAGAAACTTTCTGACGCACTTGCGACACGAGCTGTCGCTGCGAGTCACCTTAAAGACTTTGAAAACGCCCGCAGCGATCTCAGGAAACTGACGTCTGGCTATCCCGAAAACTCTCAAACGTGGATGGCGGTTCTGCAATCCGCAGAAGCTGCCTGGCAACAGAAAAGCTATGAGCAGTCTGCAGAGCTTTTTGAACTTGCGGTTGTTGAAGACAACAAGCGAAGTCTGCAGGCAGCTTTGTCCGGCGCGGGATGGAGTCAGTATCGGCTGGAGAACTTTGAAAAGTCGAATGGCCACTTTGAACAGCTTCTAACGCAGTTCCCGGACTCCGCAGAAGCTGCATACATGCTGGGAATGGGGCTCTTTAAATCCGATAAACGCGCCCCTGCTGCCGATCGTTTTTCAAAGCTGTTTGCAAGGTTGCAGTCAAAGCCCGAGGCCGCTGAGAACCCGGAGGCGGTGCCGTTCTTTTTGGATAGTGGTCGAATGTCGGCGAGGATTCTTGGAGAAGCCGGACAGGTTGAAGAAGCCAATACGGCATGGGAAAAATTGACTACGACATTCGCGAAGTCGAAGCAGCTGGGTGCAATGCTGGATGAGTGGGCTCGATTGAATCTTCAGCACGAACAATACGATCGATCAGATGACATCTATCGTGAGTTGTTAACGAAAGTTCCCGACAGCAAGTATGCCGGGGCCGCACGATTGTCATTGGCAGAAAGTGATATGCAGGCTGGCAAGCTTAATTCTGCGTTGAAAGAATTCACAGATATCGCGACGAACGAAGCCTATACAGACAACGAAACCGAGCCTGCATTGTTTCACGTTATCGACATTCACGCAGCGCGTCGCGAATGGGACGACGTCGTCAAATTCGGAGAATTGTTCGGCACCAAATACGCGACCAGCGACAATGCTCCCATGGCCAAATTGCTGTACGCCGAAGGCCTGTTGGACAAAAAACGGTATGTAGAATGTCGAACGGAACTAAGTTCGCTTAAAGCCGCCATTCAGGACAAAGCATTGCCTGCAGATGAGTGGACCGAACGCATCTGGGTCGTCATGGCGGAAGTCGCACTCGCGGAGAAACAATATGCAGACGTTGATGCCGCGGCGCGTGATCTTGAACAGCGTGTTCCTGGGTCGCGGTTTTTATTTCAGTTGTGGGATGTCCAGGGGCGTCGCTGGAAGACGCAGGCTCCGCCAGACTTTGCACGGTCACGCAGCTACTTCCAGAAAGTTGTCAAAGATGACTATGGGCGAGGAACCGAAACAGCCGCGCGCTGCCAGTTTTTGATTGGCGAAACGTTGCTTATGGAAGGCGACCTAAAATCTGCAGTCACTGAATATTACCGTGTTTACCATCTCTATGAATTCGACGGTCCTCAGGCCAGGGTTTTCGACGACATTCGTGCCCGAGCTTTGTTTCAGGCGGCTCAGTGTGAGGTGAGTCTGAAGAGTCCTGAGCGGGCCATGGTAAGTTACGAAGATCTCATTGAGGATTTCCCGGAATCTCCATTTGCGGCGCAGTCGAAGAAACGTCTGGCGGAGTTGAAGGCGAGTGGAGGTTAAGATTTCACGTCGGAGCGGAAGCGAATCAGCCAGGCTGAATTTCTGCGGTTTCGGTACTCTCTCGGAACGCACGTGCTGCTACAATTGCGGCCGCATTTCGTCATCGGCGTGCAACTGCATGTTGGTTGGTCACGTTCATTTAAACACTGGTCTGCGTCGACACATGACTCGTTTTGGTCTCTTGAAGTTCACAACCCCTGTCCTGATTTTCCTGAGCTGCATTGCCGTACCTCAGGTTGTGTTGGCTCAGGCACCGGACGCTCTTCCAGCCGATGATGCGACTGCTGAGGTGCTGACATCCGCGATTCCGAATTCGCCGCAGGAGGTTGTGAGTGCCATCGGGTGGCCGTTCGCTTTGGTATTCGGCGTTGCCTCCATTGTGGCGTTGTGGTGCGCGATCGAGCGACTGGTGTTGCTGCGACAGCGGCGTGTTATTCCGAAGCCGTTTGTGGATCGGTTTTTACAACACCTGCGATCCGGGCGGATGGATAAAGCCAATGCCATCGCTGTTTGCCAACAGGATGGCAGCCCTGTTGCCGATGTGTTTCTTCATGGAGTCCGGAAGTGGGGAAAACCAAGCGTTGAAATCGAACAGGCCGTGATCGACGGCGGCGAACGTCAAGTGAGTATTCTGAAGAAACGTCTGCGAGTTCTCAACGGAGTCGCCACGCTAAGCCCCCTGGTTGGGCTGCTGGGGACCGTGATCGGAATGATTCAGGCGTTTAATGATATTGCTCAAAGCAATGCAATGGGGCAGGCAGAAGAGCTGGCACGTGGCATCGCGATGGCTCTCCTGACAACGGCAACCGGGCTTTTCATTGCAATTCCTGCGTTGACCGCGTACATGTACCTGTCAGGCAAAATTGACGGGCTGGTTATGGAGATGGACCGACTTGGCCAGGAACTTGTCCATTTGATTTCAGGGGAAGCGCTGCGAGAGCGTGGCGAAGTAAAGTCGCGACCACTCAAAAATCAACAGGCATCGGCAGAAAAACAGCCCCAACAGAACCAACCACAAAAATCAATTGACGCGCCGGTTATCAAGCCTCGTTCGAAGCCTGGTCAGTAGCCCATTGTTTTGCGTGCCGACTATTCAACAAGAACTCGATACGATGGAGCGGCAAACCCAGGTCCATGTTCAGGGCACGTTGGAAACTTGCGCACGGCATCCAACGGCGGGAGACTCGCAGCCCAATCGAGCTACTACTCGAAATCTTTGAAAGACGGGCGCACGTTGTGTGGAAGTAAAACTGTCACTCTCTTAGAGGAAAATCAGCATGCTGTCGATCATTATTCCCGTCATGAACGAAGAAGGTAGCTTGCGACAGTTGTGGGACGAAATCGTTGGCACAGCTGAAACGGCTGTGGATAAATTCGAAGTGATCTTTATCGACGATGGTTCCACCGACAGTTCGTGGCAGGTAATTTCTGAGCTCATTGCGTTAGACAGCCGCATCAGTGGTATTCGTTTTCGCCGCAATTTCGGGAAAGCCGCCGCTTTGACCGCCGGGATGCGAGCTGCGGACGGTGAACTCATTCTGATGATGGACGCGGACCTGCAGGACGATCCGGCCGAAATTCCGGAGATGTTGAAGCAGATCGAATCCGGCTACGACGTTGTGAACGGCTGGAAGAAGCGTCGGCTTGATCCGTGGCATAAAGTTTACCCCAGCTTAGTGTTCAACCAGATGGTCAGTCGCATGACCGGGCTCAAACTACATGACCACAACTGTGGCCTGAAGATGTTCCGAGCGGATGTGGCCGCCGAAATCAATATTTACGGTGAACTGCACCGTTTCATTCCGGTGCTGGCGTTTGCTCGCGGATTCAAGGTGACTGAAATTCCCGTACACCACCGATCTCGCCAGCATGGTGAATCCAAGTATGGCGTGCGGCGATTTTTGCGCGGCCTACTGGACCTGCTCACGGTGACGTTCTTGATCAGCTTTGGACGTCGACCGCAACACGCGTTGGGAGCCGTGGGATTGTTCTTCTTTGGAATTGGTGCAATCGGGTTGAGTTTCCTGAGCATCATCTGGATGATCAATGCCGTCGGCCTTGCGGATTACGGGCCGATCGGTGGACGACCGTTGCTGGCGTATTCGATCGCAGCGACGTTACTTGGTGGTCAGGCGATGTCGTTGGGGCTGCTGGCGGAATTGATCGTCGCATACACCAGTAACACTCGCGATTCTTACAGCGTATCCGAACGACGGACTCACAATGAAGCAAAGAGCGTGACGTCCGAAGCCAAAGTTTGAACGACTATTGCGCTTTGAGTCGAAATAGCTGTACGTTGGTCCAGTTGTCTGCTTCTCCGATCAAGGCAGCACTGCCCTTCCACGACCGTACCTCGCGCTGATTCTGATCGCTCAGCTTGCTGAACCGGCCGTGCGACAATGGGACTGGATCTTCGAGAACACCCAGACGCTGAAGCTGTACGAACCGTTCCGGAAAGACGTATTTGGTGTAACCGTAAGTCTGACGGTATCGCAGAATTTCTGACCAGTTCACGAGTATGTGCGTGATGCCATTTTGCTGCAGGATCGTTCTGATTTCCTGAGCGGACTTCATAGTTTGTTCGTCCGCCGGAACTTCGTAGCCCGGTTGTGCACTGGTCCATTCCTGAAAGATACTCTCATCGAAAACCGTGTTGTAAACGATGTCTCTATCGATATCGAAGACTTCAGCTTCGCCGACCGACAGCAGGCGTACGTTGTCATCCAGAATAGTGTTGAGCAACTTGATGTCGTCGCGTATGGGGAGCTTGCGGACTGTTTCGAGTTCGATCAGACCACTGTGAAAGCCGATTGCTGTGGGGTATCGGCAGAGCCCATAGTTGAAGACAGCGCACAGCGAAAGCGCGCCGATCGTCAGGCTTTTCCAGGCAATAGACGTACTTAGCTTCCAGGCCGCGCCTGCGAGAACGGCAACGATTGGAATCAGCGGCACCCAGAAGCGATCGATGCGGTGTGTGAAAAACCACCATGTCACAAGTAGCCAACACGCATGTGCAAGCAGCCAGCTTACAGCTGAATTTCTGCGTACCAGCAGAATTGCAGGAACGGCAAAGGCAAACAGGAATCCGTTTTGCCAGTCATTGCGGATCGCCACGTCGGCAAGGTGCGCGGGGATTCGAGTCAGCTGATGTTCGCTCGGGCTGTGGCCATTCTTCCATTTGGCGTCCATTTGTGGACTCCAGTCGTTTGCTCCAAAGACGCTGTAGGCGAGTGGATACACCGGATTGCCTGTCGCGATCCCGTTTTTCGCCAGCCATGGTCCGACTGCAATCAGCACGCCAGCCGTGAAGACCGCCGCGTTCACGAGAATCCGTCGCGACGCAGAATCGGCTGCGTTGGTACTGTCGGGACTGGCAGCGTTCTCGTCGGGGACCATTCTGCGTTTTGTGACAACGATGATCAGAAGAAACAGGCCGATCGGAAGCACGGCGGAAAGGACGCCCGGATACTTTGCCGCCATCGCACTGCCCGCCAGGAAACCCGTGAGACTGATTAGTTTCGTTTTGTTGGGCGCTCGCTCACAACCCGCAGCCAGCAGCGCCGTCATGACGCTGGCAATCAGATAGAACGTGATGGCGCCTTCGGCGTAGGCGATCGTGGATATCCGCAGAATCCACGGCGTTGACAACAATGCCGCAGCAGCAATCCATCCCGATGCCACGCCGATCCAGCGGCGACTAATCGCAAAGACGGCCAAAGCCGAAAGCAACTGGAACAAACTCAACGTCAACTTGCCCGCGATCGCCCCCTGCCACCAGTCACCGTGCAGCACCATCGCTGCCAGGCTTAACATTTCACTCAGGAACGGGAAGCTTGTGTAGACGTTATGTTCCAGCGTGCTGATGCGGCCGGCCAGTAACCATTCCTTCGGGCCCTGAAGGTGGTATTCACGAACATCAAAGTCAAACGGAGGCGTCATGCCTCCCAGAAACAGATGCAGCACAAACGGAAACATCATGCACAGAAAAAACAGCACCCATCCTTTCGATGCTCTTGCCCCTTTGGCAATCGGAAGAAACTCGGCCGTCTGCATCGCTGTTCTTTTTTTCAGCAACGCCAGTAGGCTGATGACGACAGCGATCACTCCGGGAGTCAAAACGGCATAAGCGGTCAACTGTCCCGCAAGGCCGCACAACAGCACCCACAGAGACTGCAGCGACAGTCCTGTGCCGAAGGTGACGACGAGACGCTCTGATGTTCGCAATTGGACCTGACTGCACGCCCATCGAAAAACCAGATTTCCCATACCCCAGGCGGCAGCCAGCAAAATAGAAGCGGTGGCAACAAAGGGGGCTCGTTCACCCAGATACTGCCAACCGGCGTTCAGTTTGGGATCTGCGGAATAATCCAACGGATTCAGCATCGTGAGCCAATTAGTCGTCAGCAATTCCCAGATCTCAACACGCGACAAAGACGTGTTGGGCATGTCCTGGCGAAAGAACACAATAAGAAAACCGACCACCCAGTATGTGGCGCCTAACGCTCCCAGTTTTGTAAACAGAGAATCGCGTTCTGATGATGTATGACCGCTGGGCATAGGTAATCGAAATATCGCTCGGAAGGCTGCCGATGGAGGCGACGGCACGGTGGGATGCGGAGCTTAGATAACATTGACTCCGCGCACCAATTTCACCTTCACTCCTACGTCTGCTTATAGGAAAACAGCAGACAGAAGTCATGGAATGACAGGAATCGAATATCGGGTGATTCCGGGTTTCCTTCCGACTGACCACATCGAAGCCGCAGCGGTCTATCGTCGAATTTCGGATGTCCGGCGACCGCCGGTATTCAGATCAGCGGCATGATCCGTAGAACCGTACAAGCCCGAAAGATCGGCGGCGGCGAATTCGCCGAACGATGCCGAATGTACTGAGCGACCGTTATTGTCGGCTCTAGCTTTGTCGGAGGCAATCGAAGCCCATGTATCCTGTGATCGCAGCGGCAACCAGAAACAGAACATCATACGTGGTTTGCCCGCGGAACGGTCCATCCACGCCCATCACAAGATCTGCAAGGCACACTAATCCCATCAGTGCAGCGATGGCCAGTGAGGCGTAGATGATGTTTTGAGCGAGACCCGACATGGGAAAACCCGAAAGGCGAAACAGACGATAGAAAGGAATCCGCGACATTCCGCGGTCACATGAGTATAGGTTTTGAATGTGCAGTGATGCCAGCAGGAATCGAGCCAGGCTGGCTGATTGAACGAAACTCATACGATTATTCCGCTACGGCGAATCACGTCGACCTGTGGCCGCGCGGCACGCGATTTTGTAGCAGAAGCATTGTCCGCGGGAGCGACGCGGTCAACGAGCGTGGGCAAGCAGACCTATGCTGCCTGCTGAATCGGTTGGCGGCGTGGCAGTCGAATGCTGAATGTGCTGCCTTGCCCGGGGCCTTCGCTGGATGGATCGATGGTGCCATGGTGATCTTCGATGATGCGATGCGTGATGCTGAGCCCCAGGCCCGTGCCCTGCCCTGTTTCCTTTGTCGAATAGAATGGTTCGAATAACTGATCGATGTTGCTTTGGGTCATGCCGTGGCCATTGTCGACGATATCGACCACAACCCAATCCGTTTGGTCTCGGATACGTACGTCCACCTGCCCGTTAGCATCTGTGGCCTGCAGTCCGTTGACGATCAGGTTTAACATCACCTGCTTAATTTGCGATGCGTTGATTTCGATGAAGAGGGCGTCAGAGCGATCGAACATGATGTTGCGATCGGTGAATTGTTTCATCGGTCGTACCATAGCGATGACTTCGCCGATGATGCGAGTCAAGTCTTCCGGAGCCGTTGTTAGCTGGCCATTGGTTGAATCTTCGGCACTATCGTTTCGCGAAAAGCTCAGCAGCCGTTTCGTAATCTCGCCACAGCGTTTCGATTCCCGCTGGATCATCGTCAACCGTTCCATTGCCTCCGCTGCGGTATCGTCTTCCAGCTCCAGTTCGTCATAGAGTCTCATTTGTAGAGACTCCGCGGCGATTGTGATCGCATTCAGTGGGTTGTTGACTTCATGAGCCAGTCCGGCTGCCAGGATGCCGACGCTCGCCAGGCGTTCTGATCGCACTAACTGCCGACTGCGTTCTTCAACTTTTTCGCTGAGATCATCTTCGGACTCCTGAAAGCGATCGGCCATCCGATTGAAGTTCTCCACCAGATCAAAGAACTCGTCTTTCCATGGTGTCACTGGTCCAAGGCGAAATCGCGTGTCGCCGTTTGCAATTCTCGAAGCACCGCTAGCGACTGTTCGCAAAGGATTTGAGATCCAGCGAAAGCCGCAATAGATGGTTATCCCGTACGATAGAAGTGAGACTGCAGACAGGATCAGTACGCGTCGCAGCAGCAAGGTGGATGCTCGGCGTTCGGCCAGCAATGGAGCCAGAACGTATTGTTCTTCGTCGGAAGCCGGCAGTCTTTGAAGATGCGTTGTGATGTCTGCGACGACTTGAAACGCTCTGTAGCTGGTTGTGTTCAGTTCTTCGAGTCGAAACTGCTTTGGTGTCCGCGTAAAGGCGCTGAATTCGGCGGCGTAGGCTTGCAGTAGCTTCAGGTTGTCTGTGACTTTCCGCATGTTGGTTTGAAGAATGTTTCTTCGCCGCGAAAGTCCCAGTGGCTGATCAGACGAATCGACGACACGTTCGCTGCGTTTCCAAAATTCCGCGGCTTCTGCCTGAGCAGACTGAACGTTTTGCAGATACTGCGTCCGCAGATCGAATACCGTCTGCTCGTATTGGAGGTGCCCTTCTCCGTTTTTTACGGCTCTGGCGGCCGCCGTGATGGGGGAGACAATGACATTGATTTTCGCCTGCAGTTGAGCACAATCCGGGCTCTCATGAACCAGATACTCAATGTCACTCAGCGCGTTCTGGTGTTGCGCCAGCCCCCAGATGGCGGCCGCAGTCATGAGCAGCATGAAGCCGAGCGCTACGGTGAAACCAGTCACCAGACGTCGACGGATACTTCTTAACAACAGCACGCAAACCTCCCTGTTTACGCTCATGAGGGCCATGAGGAAGATCCAATTGTAATTGACGCGATCAGAAGCAGCTAGACGAAAATCGGCATAATTCGCCGGACGAATTTTCGCGGCTCTCGTACGGTAAAAGTCCGTTCCGAGCGGTTATCGCCGCGTCTTGGAGTACAGTTCCTTCATGAGCATATCGATCGCTTTCGCCCGACTCTCAAGGCACTGAACAGGGCGGCTGTCTTCTGCCGCAGTACCGGCTTCTGAATTCAGTTGTGCGAGTGAATCGAAGTTTACCTGCCAGTCATTTTCTTTTGCTGCCTGAGTTAATTCGCTGTGTGCTGCAGAAAGAAATTCCAGGAACTGTGGCTGGATCCGGGCCGATTCTGCTCGATACGGAGCCTTGCTGGCCGTGGGCTGCATTTCGACCGTTTTCTTCTCCGCCGAAGGTTCCTGGTTTTCTTCTTCTTCGGCGTCCGGCTGACCGCTGGTCAGAAAAATGAAGCGAACGAAACCCAGAATCAGTGCGGGGCAAATCAGGCTCAGTCCCAACGGAATGCGGTTCAGGGCCAGTAGAACCAGTCCAAAAGTGCCGAGTATTAGAAACAGGTACAGCGAAATCTTACTGGCCAGAATCCGTCGTGATTTTCGCTTTGCTTTCGCATCAGCTGCGGCATCGGGCGACTGTTTAGGACTGGGCTGGTCGACAACCGGACCAGCAATTGGAGGAAACCGATCCACATTAGCCAGGACGACAGTAACGTTATCTGAACCGCCACGGCAATTGGTGAGATCGATCAGCAGACGGGATGCTTCTGTAGGCGGAAGGTTGCCCGCGATAGCGCCGATCTCGGTGTCGGAAACGTGATTCGTCAGACCGTCCGAACAAATCACGAATCGATCGCCAGCCTGCACGTGAAACGGTCCCTCAATGTCAATTTGAACGTTTTGGTCAGGGCCAAGGCATCTCGTAATGACATTGCGAGGATGCAGCATGTCAACGTTCGCCGCCGTCGCCCTTCCCTGACGAATCATTTCCCACTGCAGGCTATGGTCAAAGGTCAGTTGCTCGATTTCGCCTCCGCGAACACGATAAACGCGACTATCGCCGACATGCCCAACGAAAGCTCCGAAGGGCGACAATGTGAGTGCTGAGCACGTCGTTCCCATGTCGGCAAATTCCGGGTTTTCGCGTGCTTTATCACTAATGGCGCGGTTGGCTGCCTTGATCGATTCTAAAAGCCGCTCAGCGATCGAATCGGCATCGATTTTCGAGTACGCCAGGGGAAGCGTTTCGACGGTAATCCGGCTCGCCAGATCACCTACGGAGTGCCCACCCATTCCGTCGGCAACAACGAACAAATGTCCGCACGTTTGCCACTCTCCGTTTTCTTTGCAAAGCCGTACAGCGAGAGAATCCTGGTTCGCGGCACGGCGCATGCCGACGTCAGTGCGAGACGCGTACTGAACCAGTGGCTGATTGCTCATGGATGAATTTCGATGTGAACCCGACAGAACCCGCTGCAATACAGTATTTTTACGTCAAAACGCGGACCTGCCCGCAATTTCTTCCGCGATTGTTGTTGCTCCGCATGCTTTTGTGGCCTTTTGGCAAGTTTAGTTTGCGTTGGCCACAACGCAAATCACTTGCTGGTAACGAGTTCCACATCACAGATTCCAGGAACGCACCTGTGCGGAATGCGCTGGAAGCGGCCTTCGAAAACGCGGTTTAAACTGATAACCGGCAACGAAAACCGGCTTCTTAAAGGATCTGATGACCAGGAATATCCGGCTGCAAACTGCTCTTGGGGCGTTTATCGAGTTTTCTTAACCTGCGTCGCCATGTCCCGTTTCCTTTTCATTTCCGCCACCATGATCCTGTTTTCGCAGACGGGTTGTGTTCATCGTCGGGTCACCATCAATTCCAACCCCGCGGGTGCGCTCGTACGGATTGATGGTGAGGATATTGGATACACGCCCGCTTCGTTTGATTACACGTGGCACGGAACGCGCGAAGTTCAACTGGTGAAGGATGGGTATGAAACCCAAACACAGCTCATTGATATCAATCCACCGTGGTACCAGAAATTCCCGATCGATTTTGTGAGCGACAACTTTTTGGGCCGTCACAAACGCGATCATCGTCGGTTTGATCTACAGATGCATCCAAAGCAGCCAGACAACTCGTCCGATGTCATCCAGCGTGGAAGATCGCTGCGAAGCGAAGCTGTCCACGGCTTGTAGGCGACGTTCTCCGCAAACAACATTAAGAATGTTCGATGCCGGGAATTCGTCTTATCGCTCGAATCCAGCCGGAACGACATTTGTTTCTTTCTTCCCATTGCTGCCACGGACGACACCTCGCAACCCAAGCACTTCGGGATGCCGAGCGATCTTGTCGCTGAAGATCTGCATATCTGCAATGACTGGCTTCAGGTTTTGCAGCAGCACGGCGAGCGCGGCAGAGGTGGAATTCAAGTTGTTGTAGACGGCGGGGTCGGTCAGCATTTTTCTGACGGTACCGTCGCTTTGATTCATGATTTTCGATACCACCGCGAGTTCGCCAGTCATTGCTTCGATGTTGCCCAGCGATTGGTTGAGTCGATTCACCATCGATTGGCTATGCTGGGCCAACGGCGTTGTTGCCGTGTTGATGTTGGTGACAGTTGTGTTGACCTGTCCAACAACCTGATTCACGGTTCGCAGCGTATTGCGAGTTTCGTTGAGAAGTTCCGGCAACGCGGCCAGTGTGGCTTGCAGCTGTTGCTGATAGCGTGGATCACTGATCAAACTTCCTGCCGCCGCAAGGGTTTCTTCGGCGGTCTTCATTGTGCGAGTGAATTGCTCCAAAGCGGCCGCAGACCGCTCCATCGTATTGATGCCATCCGGCCCCGTCCGTTCCATCATGCCGTTCAGGTTGCTCGCCAGCTTGCCCCATTCCTGCCCGGTGTGTTCGAAAGATGCCAGCGTGGCTGACAGTCGCTGCTCCATCTTTGCGGCCATTTCCATCGGATCGGTTACGGATCGCCCTGCAATGCGAGTACCTGCGGCGATCGGCTGTCCTTCGCGTCCGGGAAGGATTTCGATGGCTCCGTCCCCCAGCAGTGATCGGCTGACTTGAGCGACTGAGTCATCTCGAAACGTGAATTCCGAGTCGATCAACGCGTCTACCAGGACGCCGCGACCTTCCGCGACCAGTTGCATCGATTTGACATGGCCAATCCGAATACCGCTCATACGAATCGGTGTCTGAGGTGACAGACCGGCGGCGTTTGGCAGCACGATACTGATGTTCGTCCCGGACTTCCATTCGTTTCCGAGTTCTCCGAATTTGAACACCATTACGACTGCCGCGATCAATGCGACAACCGCCATAATGCCGACTCGAAATTCCTGTTTTTGTTCATCCATGAGCTTGTGCCATCAGTGTTTTGGCGTCCAGTTCGTCGCCCACGTATTCGCGAACGCGCGGGTCGGACTTTTCAGCGAGTTGGGAGAGTGTGCCGTCGAAAATGACCTGCGAATCGCTGTCGTCAAGTTTGTATCGCGGGTACAGCATCACAATGTGGTCTGCGACGCGTTGGACCGTTCGCAAATCATGAGTCACGATAACGCCCGTGACTCCCTGTGATTCCTTGACAGACAAAATCAGATCATCGATTCGTCGACTGTTGACGGGATCCAGTCCCGTCGTGGGTTCGTCATAGAACATGATGTCCGGATTAAGCGCCAGTGCTCTGGCCAGACCGACACGCTTTTGCATCCCGCCGGAAATTTCGGACGGGCGTTTGTGGACGATGTCTGCGTTGAGCCCGACGTCTTCGAGGCGTGAAACGACACTGTGACGAATTTCGTCTTCTGCGATGCTACGCGTCTGGCGCAGTCCAAAAGCCACATTTTCATAGATTGTCAGACTGTCGAACAGGGCGGCCCCCTGGAATAGGTAGCCGAGTTTCAATCGCTCGCGGCGTTGTTCTTCTGTTGTCAGTGTTTCCACGTCTCTTCCGAACCATCGCAGTTCACCGGCCGTTGGTGCCAGCAGCCGCATCATGATTTTCATCGTGACGCTTTTGCCACAACCGCTTTCGCCGACAATCGCAACGGTTTCGCCAGCGGAAACTTTCAAGTTCAGGTTCCACAGTACTTTCTGGCTACCGAAGACGCAGCTGACGCCCTTCATTTCAATTGCATCACCGCGCATCACCATACTCCCATGGCCAGTGACACAGCCTGCGGCCAAATGAGGTAGTAGGTAGTGTTGAGGACAACGGTGAGTAGAAAATCGAGCCCCAGAATGGCGATGAATGACAGCACGAACGACTGCGTTGCTGCGCGCCCCACCCCCTCCGCTCCGGCGCCACAATGAAACCCCTGACGACACGCAATGATGGCAATCGCGCTACCGAAGAAGATGCTTTTGATCAGTCCGGCGCCGACATCCCAGCCGGTGACAAACTGTTCGGCGTACATCCAGTAGTGATGACTGTTGATGCCCAACACCTGCCAGCTGAACAACCAGCCCGCTAGAATTCCGACGGAATCTGCAATCGCAGTCAGCATCGGAATCAACGCTACGCAGGCGATGACTCTTGGTACAACAAGATAGTTCACCGGATCAGCACCCAGCGCGCTGATGGCGTGAACCTGTTCTGTGACTCGCATCGTGCCCAGTTCCGCGGCCATCGCCGACCCAACCCGCCCGGCCAGCATCGTGGCAGCGAGTACCGGGCCGAGTTCCGAAACCAGAGTCATCGTGATGATGGCTCCCAGCCGTGATTCCATATGCATCATTTTGAATTGCTGGTACGTTTGTACCGCCATCACCATTCCGATGAAGGTGCCAGTAATCAGCACGACCGGCACGCTGCGCACGCCGATTTCGTACAGGATCGGTACGACGACATGCCGTCGCGGCAGCCCGCGTTTCAGGCTCGTCAGAATTCGTAACCCGAACACGGTCAGGCTGCCAAAACTGCAGAAGAACATCTGCGTGAGCTGGCCGAGTGCCGTTATCGGGTTGGTGGCTGTTGAAGTGGTCATATGTTCAAAGCATCCTTGCTGCTCTTGCAGCCACAGATTGTATTTCAGCAGGCGAAATTGGGGCGAGCCCAATTGTGGGCTGGAATTCCCGGAGCTCCACGAGACGATTCGTCAGCGGATTTCAGCGTTTGATGGCTACAAACAGCCATTCGAGGTCGATGGCTGTCGCTGAGGTTCCCGTCCGCTTTCCGGCCGGATCGTTGAATCGAGCTGCGAAAGTGAATATTCTCAGAAGATACGTGTCCAACCCCCGTCAGCATCTCACGCCCACTCCCAAGGACGTCTCGCCATGAAATTCACGTTCGCCCTGCTCTTTAGCCTGCTCCTTGCGTCTCCTCAGCTTTGGGCGGATGAGCCGTCCGATGCAGATAAAGCGCTGATCAAAGCGGTCCGAGACGCTGGTGGTCAGGCCATGCAATTGGCTCAGAATGACACACGCATCGAAGTCGCGTTTCACCTGGCGGACAAAGAAATAACCGACGACACTATCAAGATTCTGGCGGGTGCCAGTAACGTCTATTCTGTCAATCTGCGAGGCACCAAAGTGACCAACGCTGGCATGCCGCACCTTGCGGGGCTGGCGGGTCTGGTCAAGCTGCATCTCGAAAACACGGCCGTCACAGATGACGGGCTGGCCACCTTGAAAGGCCTGCAGAAACTCGAATACCTCAACATCTATGGCACACAATGCACCGATGCCGCATTGAGCCATGTCGCAACTATGAAGGCACTCAAGAAGCTGTTTGTCTGGCAAACCAAAGTCACTGAAGCCGGAGAAGAAAAACTCAAGGGCGTTCTACCGGAGGTTGCCATCGTACCGGACTTCAAAAGAGATCGCATGAAGGCGATCGTAGAAGCGGGTCGCGCAGCAGAAGATGCTGCGAAGGAAATCGAAGAACTGGCGGCCGCCATTCCAGTAGCCGAAAAAGTGGCGGAAGCAGCAGCAAAGAAAGCGGCCGATGCAAAGAAGGCTTTCGACGCAGAAAACGCGAAAGTGGCTGCGGCCAACGCCGCAGTCAAAGCGGCTGAAAAATCGCTGGCCGGTGCGAAGAAGGCTGTCGCAGACCTAAAGAAGAACGCAGACGCTCCAAAGGCTGTCGTTGATGCAGCCGCAGCCGCCTTGAAGGCTCAGACAGCAGCTGTCGCAACAGCAAAGAAAGCGGCAGCAGCAGCAAAGAAAGCGGTTGAGCCAAAGAAGAAAGCTTCCGACGATGCCAAAAAAGCGGCAGCCGCAGCGACGAAGAAGATTGCGGACACAAAGAAGAAGTCCGAAGATACAATCAAGAAAGCTGCGGAACTAAAGAAGAAGGCTGCTGAACTGAAGGCCAAGGGGTAGGCTTTGATGACTGAAAGGCAGCCGTCCAATCCCTATGCCTCGCCGTCACAGGATAGTGAACCTGAGGACGAATTGCCGGGTAACCTGCTGGCGAGTGTCAGCCTGGGGCTTTCCGTCGTCGCCATGGTTTCTTTGTTTGCGATTGGACATTTTCCTGACGTTTCGCTCGGCGTGTTGTTTGCGATCCCCGGTTTTCTCACAGCCTTAATCGCGCGGTGGTTTCGTTCGTGCCAGAAGACAAAAGCCAGTCTTCTGATTGGTGGTATCGTTTGCCTCTACGTGCCAACCGTGTTGCTTTCCGTCATCGGGTAGAAGTGTCTCCTGCTTTGAAGCATTCTTACTGAGACGTCGACGCGATCGCTCCGTCGATTTCGCGAAGCGGAACAGCGTCTTCGGCTTTTCGGAGCAGTATGTAGCCAATCGTGAGACCGGAAAACAGTACGCCAAGTTGAATCGTGTTGGCAAGAATCACCGACATGGTTGTCGCCAGCGTTTCTGAAGTGTGACCTTCGCTAAGAATTGTCAGTGGCGTCAATTCTGACCTGGCGATTCGAATTGCATGCCAGATCAGCCAGCGAATGATTCCGGCGCCGATATTCGAAAGAACGACAGCGACAAAAACAATGAGCAGAGCATACGCCTTGTGCGAAAGAACGTAGCAGATCCCTCGGCTGCACGCGTCGGATCCGGAACAGCG
The DNA here is from genome assembly GCA_964481505.1 of uncultured Planctomycetaceae bacterium. Classification (GTDB taxonomy): domain Bacteria; phylum Planctomycetota; class Planctomycetia; order Planctomycetales; family Planctomycetaceae; genus Fuerstiella. Next base: position 21,658 of record CAYZYB010000002.1, read on the forward strand.
GTCCGTGCCGATCGCTGCGATCGAAAACAGCCATGCCAGGCCGCAGACGATTGTTGTAACGATAACAAATGCCGCCATGGGCATCCCCAGGATCACGCTGACGTTTTCAAGCAATTCTGAATCCGTTCCGATGCCGATTGCGATTTTCCCGAACAGCCAAAGTAATACGACCGGGACGCTCGCAAGCAGGCACATGATCGTGACTGCGGCGAGGCCGCTAAGAATGTGCTGGGCCGTGAACAGCAGAGACTGAATGGCTCCCGTTCTTGTTGCAGTGCAGAATTCTGTCGCAGTTGATCGAGCAACCGTGATTCCCAGGAAGGTTGTGATCAGGAGATAGGCTGCGCAGCCGTAGAGGAGTTCAGTGACTGGCTTCGGGCAATTCGGTCCCAGGCTGCCGACGGCTTCTGAAACGTGGCTCAATGGTGCCGGCAGGGACAGCGGGCTGCTGAATACCGTCCAGTGATCGTCGTCTATACTTAGTTCCACTTCAGAAATTGAAAAGCTGGAAATGATGAAGCACGCAGAAACCAGCAGGCACGGAAGGAACGTGCGCAGGCGAAATCCCATTCGCAGGGCTTTCGAAAGCTGCAAAATCGGAAAGCTGCGCAACCAGTCGATACGGTTGACGGTAACAGAGTCCTGATTCACTCGCAGTGTCCTTTGCGACGGAAGTGAGGCCACAAACCGGTCGGTAATTCGTTTACAACAGTCGATTGTATCCGTTCAACGCCGCAACGCGGTAGGCTTCGGCCATTGTTGGGTAGTTGAACGTTGTGCTCATGAAGTATTCCAGCGTATTGGCTTTGCCTTCCTGAGACATGATGGCCTGGCCAATGTGGATGATCTCCGAAGCGTTCACGCCAAAGCAGTGGATACCAAGGATCTCCAGCGTTTCGCGGTGAAACAGCAGCTTTAACATACCCACCGGCTGGCCCATGATTTGAGCTCGCGCGAGGCTCTTGAACATCGAATGGCCGATTTCGTAGGGAATGCACTCCGCCGTCAGGTCACGTTCTGTCTTGCCGACCGAGCTGATTTCGGGTGTTGTGTAAATGCCGGTCGGGACGTCGTCCATACAGAAGCCGGCAGATTTTTCGTCGCCCAGGTTTCGTGCCGCACAACGCCCCTGCACATACGCCGCGCTTGCCAGAGCTGGTGGACCGATGACGTCGCCGACTGCAAAGATGTGTGGCAATGTCGAACGAAATTCGTCGTTAACTTCGATTTGGCCGCGATAGTTGGGAGTAATACCGATGGCTGGCAGGTTCAGGTCTTCTGTGTTTCCGGATCGCCCATTCGCCCACAACAGCACGTCGCTCTTGAGTTGCTTGCCGGACTTCAGGTGAACAATCACATGGTCGTCGAACGTTTCGACATGGTCGAAGACTTCGTTGTGACGAATTCGCACTCCCGTGTCTCGCATGTGGTAGCTCAATGCGTCGCAGATTTCGTCATCGAGGAATTCCAGCAGATTGCCGCGTGTGTTTACCAGGTTGACGGTTACTCCCAGGTTGCGGAACATCGACCCGTATTCGCAGCCAATGACGCCAGCACCGTAGATTGTCATCGACCTGGGCGTTTCCGAAAGGTCGAGAATCGTATCGCTGTCGAAAACTCGCGGGTCGTTGAAGTCCAGGTCCGCAGGTCGATAGGGGCGAGAGCCGGTAGCGATGACGAAGTTGGATGCCTTGAGTATGCTCTGGGTTCCGTCGTGTTGCTCGATTTGGACATGATGGTCGTCAACAAACGTCGCTGTGCCGTGATGCACGACAACATCATTGCGGTCGTAGAACGCTCGCCGCATGTGGACCTGTTTTTCAATCACTGTCTGAGCACTCTGTCGCAAATCACGGAACCCGACATCAATGTGCACACCAAGTTGACGAAACTGAGTGTTCGAATTCACTTCCGTGATGCGATTGATGGCGGCCTTGAGTGACTTACTGGGAATGGTTCCCAAATGTGTACAGTTGCCGCCGATACGTGGTTGTTTCTCAATGACGGCGACCTGTTTGCCCTGTTTGGTCGCTTCCATCGCCGCTCCTTCACCGCCTGGTCCGGTGCCGATGACGATAACGTCGTACGTTGCGTCGGGAGTGATATCTGTTTTTGTTGGCGTTTCGTTAGTCATGAGATCGCAAGCGTTGCGGAAGGAAGCTGAGGGCGAGTGTGGAAACGAATGGAGGAAATTTTCAAATGCTACGATGCTGGTGCAAGGCCACTGTGTCGTAGCAGCGCTGCCGTGTTGGGCTCGCGCCCCCGAAAATCTCGATAGATTTCCATCGGGTGACGGCTGCCGCCTTCGGACAACACTGTGTCGCGAAATTTACGACCGATCGTTGCGACTGCGGATTCGTCGTCGAGCCCCGCGTCTTCGAAAGCGGAAAAGGCGTCTGCACTCAGAACTTCGGCCCACTTGTAGCTGTAGTAGCCGGCTGCGTAGCCGCCCGCAAAGATATGCTGAAACGCGCACAGAAATTTGTTTTCCGGTAGCGGCGGCATTGGTGATGTCTGCTTCGCGATTTCCGCATGCACATCAAAAACTGTTTCCGAGCCGTTTGGATCGAAGGACGAATGCAGCGCCATGTCTGTCATGCCAAACTGCAACTGTCGCAGCATTGTAGACGCGGCGCGATATGTGCGAGCTTTGCAGATTTTTTCGAACAGTTCGTCCGGCAGGACTTCGCCGGTTTCGTGATGAATGGCCATTCCCAGCAAAGTGGGACGGTGATAACACCAGTTCTCCATAAACTGGCTCGGTAGTTCCACAGCATCCCATTCGACACCATTGATTCCCGATGCATCGCGCTGATCGACGGTGGTCAGCATGTGTTGCAAACCGTGACCAAATTCATGGAACAGCGTTTCGACTTCACGAAACGTCATTAGCGAAGGCGTGTCGCCGACGGGCGGTGTGCCGTTGCAGATCAAATGGGCGACCGGCAGACGAGTTTCTTCTGACGTGACGGAGCGGCCGATGCAGTCGTCCATCCACGCTCCCCCGCGTTTGTTTTCCGGGCGCGAGTAGGGATCAAGATAAAACCCGGCGATGTGCCTGTCCTGTTCGTCGAAGACTTCGAAGTAGCGGACGTCCTTGTTCCAAACAGGAGCTTTCCCGTCAGCCGCTTTGACCGAAATTCCGAACAGCCGGTTGCACAAACCGAACAGCCCGTCCATCACTCGAGCAAGCGAGAAGTACGGGCGGAGTTCTTCATCAGTGAAGGCATACCGCTGTTCGCGAAGACGCTCCGCCCAGAAGCCAACGTCCCAGTGTGCAAGGGCTCCGACATGACCACTATTGGTGGCAAGTTCTGTGATTTGCTGCAGTTCCGCTTTGCCGCCTTCAAACGAAGCGTCCAGAAGATCGTCGAACATTTTCTGCACGGCGTCTGAGGTTGCAGCCATCTTGCGAGACAGACTGAGTGCTGCGAAGTTTTCGTAACCAAGCAGTTCACATTTCTCACGCCGCAGTTTGAGGATTTCACTGATGAGTGGAGCGTTGTCGTTTTCGCCACTGGACGCACGACTCACGTAGGCACGATACGCTTGTTCTCTAAGATCGCGATTCCGGCAATGTTCCATGAACGGTCCAAAACTTGGCGCATCCAGTTTGACGCGCCATGGGCCGTCGTCAGCATTCGCGTCACCGGCTTTATTCTCTTCTGCTTCAGACCATGCGGCGGCCGCCATTCTACGGAAGCTTTCCGGAAGACCTTCGGCGTCCTGTTTTTCTGTGATGTCCAGATGCCATGCTTTGGTGGCGTCGAGCACGTTGTTGGAAAAGTCGCTGCCAAGCTTTGACATCTTTTGAGCGATCTCGTTGAAACGCTCGCGTTTGTCGCCTTCAAGAGTGATACCAGCCTGTTCGGCGCTAAGGATTGCCTGCGCCAGAATTCTTTGCTGGGCGCCGTTCATGGACGACCAGGCGGCAGACTTTCGCAACGCAGAAAAGCGTTCGTATAGCGGTTTGCTTTGCCCTAGTTTCAGGCTGAATTCGACGATCCTGCCCTGCATTGCTTCGTGAGCGTTCCGAAGTTCTTCCGTATTGGCGACACCGAGCAAATGGTTAACTGGTGACCAGCTGTATTCGAACAGGAGATCGATTTTTCCGAGCGGACGCATCACGGCGTCCCAGTTGCCGAGTTCTGCGGCTTCCGCTTCGGCAAGATGTTTGCCCGCCTCTTCAAGAATGGCGACAACAGCAGGCTCAACGTGTTCCGGTTTTACCTGATCAAAAGCTGGAAGCCCGGTGGTGCGAAGAAGTGGGTTGTCGCTGTTCATGAATTGTTGTCCGCCGTGAAGAATCTGTCTTGTCGAAAATTCGCTGGATGGTGTATGGTTGTGCAGAGTTGTACAAGGTGTCGGAAACAGGTTCGACCTTGACTGCGACGATAAGTGACGGCATTTTCCGGAAACCTGTTTGTTTCTCAGCGGAAGCGATCTTGTATTGCTGTTGCAAGTCAATCTGCATGAAAAAATGAAACGAAAAAAAGGTCTCTCTAAGTTTCAACATGATGGGTTTTCCTGATTGTCGAGCAAATCGTTAGCTACTATAAAGTTCAATCGTCAGCGAACTTGGTTGATTCATTGGTTGCACGGATCGCAACAGAAAGTGCAATCTATTTCCCATCGCTGGTGCCCTTTCCCCTGTCTTATCTCGCCCTATTCCCTCCGCCGCATTTCATTTTTTTATTCGTGCGTCGTGGTCTGGCGGATTTTCTTAATTTCAACGGTATCGCTCATGCTTAACCATCAGTTCGATCTACAGGCCGGTGAGTCAATAGTCTTAGGTGACCTCAAAGTGACTCTGCTGGAAATTGAAGACGACGCAGCGGTCCTCGAAATTGAGGGTCCAGATGGTGAAATTAGAATCGAGCCTGTTAGCCTCGTTACAGCGGAAGCAGAAGAAGAGCTCGCTCTGGTCTGAGAAGCCCCGATTTTTCGGTGTGGCTCTCCCCACTATCTACGAATGTGGTCTTTTTGTGCGCTCACATTGCGCGCTGATGCAGCATCTCGGTGGATGGCCAGTGGCTCCTTCGGTGGTGCTTGACCCTGGTTGGTTTTCCGCGAATCGCCTTTAAGACGCTTTATTGCGTCTAAACCCCTTAGCATCATTGGCTTTCGTATTTGAAGCCAAACAGGCGGGTGCATCTGCGGAATGTTGCGAACTGAGAGCGTGTATAGCCGGGGCTGGAGTGCAGGGACGAGCGAAGATCCGGGGCGTACTTCGCTGTGCCCAGTCCGGTCCCGTCCACCCACTTCAGATGCAACGATCCGCAACGATATCCGAAGAGCCTGCCCGCTCGGTTTCCGATCGGCTTCTGAAACGTCAGAATAGCGTCTCGCGAAAACGCTTCTGGATTTCTGAGAGGTCTTTCAATGCTCGTTCGGCTCTGCTTGTTGGTTGGTTTGGTGTCGTTAATCGGTACTTTTGCGATTGCTGAAGAAACGATTGAGACTGGGTTTGAGTCTCTGTTTGACGGAAAAACGACATCTGGCTGGGACGGTGACGCAACCGTTTTTCGCATTGAGGCTGAGTCTGTTATTGG
>CAYZYB010000003.1:0-23017 GCA_964481505.1 uncultured Planctomycetaceae bacterium
AAAGAAACCCTGGCCGCAGTCAGAACTCATTTGTTCGCCGAAGCCCTGTTTCCGGTCTAGCCACAGTTTGAATGGTGTGAACTTCCACCAACTGGTGAAATCGCAGAATTGGGCGGAGGAAAGCTACGCTGGATCGGGCTGGAACACCCCGGCGGATCTGTCGGCTATCGGATCGACTGGCCCGATCGATCGCTGGCCTACATCACCGATACGACGGCTCCGGGGACTTACCTGGCGTTTATCCGCGATGTCGACGTACTTATACATGAGTGCTACTTTCCGGACGACATGCAGGATTGGGCTGAAAAAACGGGGCATAGCTCGGCAACGGCTGTGGCTCAAGTGGCGAAGGATTCCGGTGCGAAGCGCTTGTATTTGGTACACGCAGACCCGCAACACCCGGAAGACGACCCAATCGGACTGGAAGGCATTCGAAAAATCTTTCCGGCCACCGAACTTGCAGAAGACCTGCAGGAAATTGACTTTTAGTGCAGAACGGCTCGCGAGCCGATTCGAGCTATCACTTTGAAACGTTGGTTCTATGTGAACAGGATCGCCGAAACCAGAAGTCAAACCGGCAACACGTGTCGGCTTTGGAACTAGAATGCACGAGAAGACATCCACCATCGACCCGCAACTCATCGCGCAGCTTCGCGATCCGGCCACCGGTGCGGCGCTGGATTTCGATCAACAGCTCAAGCGTGTCATCTGCGACAGCGGCGCAAATTCCTGGCCGGTGATCGATGGCATCCCGCGTTTCGTTTCTGACGAACATCTCAAGAGCTTCGGCGATCAATGGAACACGTACGAAGTCGCGCACGACGACGAAGACCGCGCAACGTTTGTCGCCAAAACCGGAATGCCGCTGGAAGACATGAAGGGCCTGCGAGTTCTCGACGCAGGTTGTGGCGGAGGACGCTATTCAAAAATCTGTGGAGAAGCGGGGGCCACAGTTGTCGGAGCGGACCATAGTCGCGCGGTCGACAAAGCGACTCAACTGTGTTCGCATCTGGACAACGTGCGTTTTCTGCAGGCCGATTTAAAACAACTGCCACTGGAAAAAGAATCATTCGACTTTGCATTTTCCATCGGCGTGATGCATCACGACGCGGATACTCGCAAAGTGTTCGACGCAGTCGCCAAACTGGTCAAACCGGGTGGCCGTTATTCCGTCTGGCTGTATCGTCGCAATCAATGGTGGCAGGAAGCCATCAATTCAGGGCTCCGCAGTATCACAACGCGGCTGCCATCACCGATGTTGAAACCATTCTGCCATCTCGGAGCAGTCCTTGGCGGCACCCCGATCATCAACCGCACGCTGAACAAGGTCGTGAATTTCAGCGCACATCCCAGCTACGAAAACCGAGTGTGCGATACTTTCGACTGGTGGGCGCCGGACTATCAGTACCACCACACCGTCGAAGAACTTTCGATCTGGTTTCACGAAGCGGGCTTCGACGAACTACAGGTCCTGCCACCAGAAAAAAGCGGCAGCTTCTACAACTGGGCGTACGAAAAGAACCTGCTCATCGGCAGCGGAGTCAACGTCACCGGCATCCGGCAGGCAGGCAGCGTCGGTACTGCATAGGGATCTGACTCAATGCATTCCACTGGAATGCCCTCAATCCTGGGAATCGCGTGCACCGTCCACCGGTCGCGAATTCGCCGCCGCCATCTGCCAACCGATAATTCCAGCCGCAACCGAGATATAGAGCGCTACGCAGATGGCGGCAGTCACAGTTTCATCCAGATAGCGGTGCCGCATACCCAGCTCATCACTGGCAAACATCGCAACAAAGCCACCAACCGAAAGAATACCCCAGCCGGAAAACAGCATCTTTTTGGTAAGATTGCGGCCTGTCACAGCCAGCACACCGATCAAGACCGTTGCGCCTGCGACTGAACCAAGTAGACATGGCTTCAGTGTCGTCCAACTGACGGGCTGCACACGCCACCAACCACTTTCGGGCAAAGTAACTGTGTAAACCAATCCACAAGTCGCAAATGCAATCAGCGAACCAACGACAATCATCAATTTCTTGCCATGAGAAACTAAACCGATACAGCGTTCAATGGAAATCCAAAGGGCAAGTCCAAACGCAAGACCGGGCAAACAAAGCGTCGCCAAAACATTAGCTGTGCCACTGATGAATACCGCACCTCCACCAACAGTGGCTCCAATAATCCCCGCGACTAAGAACCGTCGCTGGCACTGCCCAACCGTGTATCCCTTCGGGGTTACCCATTGAGCATTCGCCGAGTGTGGAACGGCATACGGGTTTGCTTCTGTTTCCGAGGCCATGTCAGTGAAGTATCCTTGAAGTGATTCACGTCTGGTGAAACAAAATCGTTTAAGGCAGATCCTCCTGACACACGTATCGGCTCTGCTTGTCTAAAAAACTCTTTTCATTCGCAGCCGCCAAATCGAAAAGCTGTTCAGGCAAGGCCATCTAAACAAGACTATGATACGTCAGAACGTCCCACCAGTTAGACGGCGCAACGACGATTGGTGTCGGCAACAGCCAGATTCCAGCCGATTAATGCCAACATCAATGCGATATAGATCATGCCACCGGCGGCCGCCAATATCGGCTCGTAAATCAGTCTTCGTCGCGTGCCAATCTCGTCGATAACAAAAATCGTCGTGAAACCCAGCAGCGATCCGGCGACGCAAAACAGCACCAGCACCTTCACTGGAACGGGACCGCCAGCAAGCCGAATAACAACGGACATAAGGGCAACAGAAACCGTCGGACCGAACACGTAGGGCCTCAATAATTCCCATGTCATCGGTTGAGCAACGTACCAATTATCGACTAAGAAGTATTCATAAGCGACGCCACAAGCCAGGAATGCTCCAATGCAACCAAGCACGATCGAAACAGTTCTTTGCATCGAAATTCGCGCGACGAATCGCTGAGTCGCCCACCAAAGCGCTACGCCAAAAGCAATTCCGGCAACTCCAAGCTGCGACCACGCAGTGGCACGTGCCGCATTGAGCATAGCCATACCAATTCCAGCCAGAACTCCCGCAGCCAGGCCTGTAAAGAAGAACCGGAAGAAACACTGCGCCAGCGAAAACCCTTTTTCTGTTTTCGCTATATCGTTGGCAGCCTGGGGAGACTGAAACGGATTGTCTGAATCTTCAGTCACCATGCTCGACTATCCCAGTGGTGCTCAACAGCCTACCTCTTAAGACTGTAGACTAACAGCTTATCCATGTCTCGCAAGTAGAGACGCCCGTCTGCAATCACGGGGTGAGACCACGCCGGTCGGCCGCTGCGATCGGGCTGATTAAAGCGGCCAAGTTCCTGATACGACTGAGAGTTTGCGGCCAACAGGAACACTTCGCCGCCTTCGTGCCGGAAGACGATCTTGTTGTCGGCGTAAACAACCGATCCCTTCTTGCTGCGTTCTCGCCAGGTCGGACGACCGGTTCGCAAATTCACGCAGGCCAGAATGTCGCCATTTGATCCGTAAACGAATCCATTGAGATGCACCATTCCACCGTGATGATTCTTCATATCCTTGTTGAAGTAGGCCACACGCGAGGTTGTCGTTGTTCCCCTCGAATTCAACTCCACCAGTTCGCATCCTGTTCCATAATCCGACGAACTAAACACGCGACTGCCGATCACCAGAGGCGTTGCACAATTGGCAGTTCCGTTGGACGACTTGTTTTGTCCCCACATCGGCTGCCCGTCGGTCGCTCGCACACCAACAATACCTTTGCTGGTAAAGACGACGTACTGTTTGACGCGCCCAACCTGAGCCACCACCGGAGACGCATACGATGCCTGCGGACTTTCCGGCACCTTTGACGCCCACGTGGTTCTTCCCGATTCCGCGTCCAGCGCGACGATGGTGCCGCGACTGCCGCCCGGCGAGCAAATGACTTTTCCATCATCCACCAGCACCGATTCGCTAATGCCCCAGGTAATGTTGGAGCCGCCGAATTCGTTCAGGATGTTCTTCTGCCAGACAGGATCGCCCGTTGCAGCATCGAAGCAGCCGAGATCTCCATTGCCACCCAGGCAATAAACTTTTCCGCCAATGACAGTCGGCGTTCCGCGCGGCCCATTGCCCTGCCCTTCCCGGTACTCACTGCCATTGCGAGCTTTCCAGACAATACTGCCCGAATTGCGATCGAGCGCGATGAGATGTTCGCCGCCATCGACGTTGCCCATCGTGTAAATCAGATCGCCGACAATCGCGACCGTTGAATACCCTTCACCGAGCCCCATCGCAGTCCAAAGACGTTCCGGACCACCGTCCGGCCAGCGATCGAGAAGTCCCGTTTCCGTCGAAAGATTGTCGCGGTTGGGGCCACGAAACTGATTCCAGTCGGCGGCATAAACTGAGCCGGAACAGACGCCCAAAATCAAACCACAGACAATAGATTTAGAGAACGACTCTGACATAACATTTCCTCGAACAACGAAAACCTCAGATGTGACTCAAAGGGAACGCTGGAGGATAACGTGAAGGGCTCGGTTGCACGAGATCGCCCTGAAAACAGCTGGCTGCCGCAAACTGTGAACTTCGGCCGGTCACACCGAAACACGACATTTTCCGTGTATTCAGTGTCTTCCGTGGTCAAATTTGTGCTCCCGTTAACGAACCACGGAAGAAACGGAGCACACGGAAAAATCTCAGTGCAGCAGATGCAACTGCTATTTACCGGAGGTATCGGCGGCCGCTACTGTCGCATTGTCGCCCGCTTTCGGGATAGCGATGAACGATGTCGCCACGCTGCCGTCTTTGGAGTTCCAGACGCGGATCTCACCATCATAACTGCCAGTGGCGATCAGCTTCTTCGCAGGATTGTAACTCAGCGTGTAGACCCAGTCTTTGTGTCCGGCGAATGTTCGAACGATTTTTCCGTCGGCCAGATTGTGCTCACGAGCGTTGCGATCAGCGCTGGCAGTCAACAGGTGGTTTTCGGGAGTCACGGTCAAACGAAATACATCGCTGCCAAAGCCGCCGATCCTGCGTTGCTCTTTGCCATCGGCAACATTCCAAACGCGAGCCTGCCGATCGCTGCCCGCACTGACAACGCTCTTGCCTTCGGTCAGAAACGCGGCCGTGTAAACGGCGTCGCCATGCCCGCTGAATGTCGCCACAGACTTCCCGGTCGCAACAGCAAATACTTTCGCCGCCTTGTCCCGACTGGATGTCACAATCTGCTTGCCATCCGGTGACCAGTTGACATCCATCACCCAGTCAGCGTGATCTTCGATCTGTTGAACCGTGCTGCCGGTCGCAACATCAACGACATAAGCAATCCGGTCAGCTCCACCAGCCGCAACGTGTTTTTCATCAGGACTGAACGCAACGGCAAACTCCGCGTCTTTGGTTCGCAACAATGTCTTCACGTGCTTCCCGTCGGCGGTTGTGAACAACTTCACTTCACCAAGTTGTCCTGGCGTTCCAGCGGCCACCACCAGCTGTGTCCCGGCTTTGTTAAATTCCAAATCGTAAACTCGTTCGGCCACGTTCGTAATCCTACGCAGCAAACTGCCATCGGCGGTATTCCACAATAGAATTTCGTGATACCCCGATGACGCCAGAATGCTGGCATCGGTATTGAAAGCGGTCGCCGTCACCGGAATCGGCACGCGATAAGTCTTCGGTGGCAGCGGTTGAGCGATCTCAGGCATGACCTGAAACAAGTCGGCAGTCGCCAGCACACCGGCGTCCAGTGGAGCTCCCACGGCGACCCATTTTCGAATGGTCGCGATCTCTTCTTTCGTCAGTGGATCTGCGTCTTTGGGCATCGAACCATCTTCGATCATCGACAGCAACAGCGAACTATCGACATCGTGAGCTTCGAAAGCGGCGCCGGTTTCACCGCCTTTTGCCAAAGCGGCAAAGGAATCCATGTTCAACTGCCCCTTGGCGGTACGAGTGTTATGACAAGCAACGCAGCGTTTGGCAAAAATCGGCGCGACGTGCTTTGAGAATGAAACAAATCGGCCCAGTGGTTCCATCGCCGCTTCGGCAACTCGCTGCTTCGTGACGAATTCTGCTTCGAGCTTTTCGACTTCGGCCAGAGCAGCAGCAATCTTCGGCTGCAATTTCGCCTGCTTGACAGTCAGTTCTTCCTGAAGTTTCTTCGCATCGGCAACCTGGACCGGGTAGAGCTTTTCACCACTCTGCAGATCGGCCAGAGCGAGCTGCAGTTTGAAGTGCGTCCGGCTGCGGTTAGCGTAGCTGTCCTGTTTCTCCCGCATTTTAACCTGAGCGGCCGCCACGGTTTGGTTCGCTTCATCAACCGTCTTTTGAGCGGCTGCGATTCTTGCTTCTGCAGCGGCGACAAGATCCGCAGCGCGTTTTCGCAATGGCTTCACCGCTTCGATCGAACGTGCGATTTCTGCGCCAGCGGCTTGTGGATTAATACCTGCTGTCTGAGCGGCGGCCTTGATGGCTGCCAGACTATTTTCAAGCGACTTGATGCTAACGTTGACCTGCGACAATGCCGCGGCGGCCTTGTGCCGTCGAGCTCGCTCCGGCTGGAGTGCACTGCCGGATGTCTTTGCCGTATTGCGAGCATTAGTCACGGCAAGCCGAGCGATATCGAGATCTTTGGCGGCAGCATCGAAGGCTGTGCGTGCTTTTGCAAGTTCTTCTGTGCTCTTCGGAAGTTGCGTCAGAGTTGTTTTCAGGGCAGCGGCAGCTTTTTGTTCCGACTGCTGATGCACGAAGAAGCTCTGCTTCATTGATGCCGCGTTGTCGACCATCGCCTTGTGTGTTGCTCTGGCTTTCGCAACCTGCTTCTGAACCGCAGCCGCATTCGCCAACAAACTGTCAACGTACTGGTGTCGTTTCAATGTCGCAGACAACCCGGCAAGCTGTTTTGTGACAGACTTTTCCGTCATCGCCGCTGCTTCGAAGGCTTTGGTTTCTTTGGCCACCGCTTGCTTCGCTTCCTGCAGACGTTTTTCCAACTCGGCCGCCCGCTGCTTTTGAACGTCGACAGAAGCTTTCTTCAAGGCAACCTGCTTTCGTGCCTCGCTCTGCTGTTTTCGTGCAGCATCGACCTGCTTTTGAATAGAGGCTGTGCCTTGCGAATCCGATGCATCACCATGAGTGAACGCCGCGAGGTTAATCGCGACAGCAAAAGTGAGAACTGTGAGGCTGCGAGTTGAGGGAGCTGTCATGGGGCGGTCTCCGTCTGGAGAAGCTGAAGCGAGAAGAGTGAGGGATGTTGCCAAAATGCAACACAGCATCAAACACTAGGATTCAGACCGCACAACGCGCTGTCAAGCTCCGCGGAAACCTTAGACTCAGACAGACAGATTTCCCCTTATCCGGCGCAATCGCATCAGCTACCGTATTCGCTAAATCCCGCGCATGCAGAAAGCCCGACACGACAGAACGTCAAACCGGGCTTTGTGATCAGCTCAAGGGTGAGCCTCAAAATGGAAAACGATCGGATCGTTTACTTGCGATGGCGAATTTTCGCTCGCATGCGTCGTTTCTTACGGCCAATTTTTCGACGCCCTTTTCCGGTTCGTTTCGTACCCATTTCGTGGTCTTCTCCAAGCGCGACGTCAACGCCGCGAATTCGAGCTTTCGCTCTGACTATGTGTTAGCTTTCCTCAGTCGTCGCTCGATTGAGCGTGAGGAAGCAGGAAGATTCGGCGGTTTGCTGAATCGGCGAACCTCTGAGGATACCAGTGAAGGCATCATCCGGCAAACTCGGTTTGCGACTGCACGCGAAACTATCGAGGATTTCGGCATCAGACGACACCAACCTCCTCTCAGATTGTGTCCAAATCCCGGAAAAGTACGGCTTCAATGATCATTTTCCGCCGCCTGGACTAAGCAGAATACGGAACTCACAATCGAGAACTGCCGCAAATTTCGTCCATTATCTCAGCCACGGACAATATGTCTTCGATCGTCGAAACACTCTTGCCCGCCTGAAAGAAGTCGCGATACCCTGCGCCCTTCAGGTTTGCCTTTTTCAATTTCATGGCAGAAACAACCGTGTAAAACGTTCGCATCCAGTGCTTTGTTCGACGTCCCCGCAGAAGCTTCTTTGCCAACCAGCCTGCCTTCAGCCCCAGACGTTGAATGTAGGGCGTGTCTATCACAGACACCGGCACGCCTGAAATCTTTTCCGTCAACACGATATCCGTCGCTTTGGCTTCGACGATCGCATCCTTGTAATCACTGTGCGCCGTGGCTTCTTTGCTGGCGATGAAACGTGTTCCCATCTGCACGCCGAGATACCCTATGTCCAGCGCCTCAACAAACGCTTCGCGCCCGCCAACCCCGCCAGCACAGATCAGGGGTTTTCCGAGCGGCGCGATTTCGTCGAACAGGTTTCGCGGATCCAATTCTCCAGCGTGTCCTCCCGCACGATTGTTGACACAGATGAAACCGTCGACACCGTTATCGAGTGCCTTTTGAGCATGCTTTGCATTCGTCGCGTCGTGATAAACAACGCCTCCAACCTGGCCAGCCTTATCTACAACCCACCGCGGATTGCCGAGCGCCGTGACGAAAAACTTCACACCCTCTTCACAGGAAATGTCCATCCATTCTTCGAGTCGCCTGCGGTAAGTTGCGTTACTGCCTTCGACCAGCATGTTGACGCCGATCGGCTTATCCGTGAGTGATCGAATCTTCTTCAAACCTTCACGATAATCGTAGCCATAGACATAGGTCAGACTAATCGGCTGCACGATGCCAATGCCGCCCGCTTCTGATGCCGCCGCAACGAGTTCGGGATTCGAACACGGATACATAGCACCGCAGATCACCGGACGTTCGATGCCCAGTGTGCGAGTAAATTCGTTTTCGAATGGGTTGCTCATGATTTACGTTCGTCGCTATCGAGGAAACGGAGGATGTCGTTGACCGCTCCAGTCCGTCTGATGGCTACGTTGGTTTCTCCGGTCCCAGAACCCAAAGTGCCTTCACCAGTGACACCACATCGCCGTCCTGATCTCGGATTTCCGCGACTACCGTGTGTTCGATGTTTTCGGTCGGCGAAACAATCTCGCTGGTCGATGTGCACGTCAGCAAGCCGCGAGCTTTCTTGTCGTACGTGACTTCCAGCCCTTTTAAAATTCCTCGCGTCTTCGGCGGCATCCCGGCCATCACCGCCAACCCCGATGTGAGTTCTCCCAGGTTCGCCAATGCAATCGCATGAAAACTGCCCAGATGATTGCGAACGCGGCGACGATCTTTCAGCGTCAACTTCGCATAACCGGGGCGAAGTTCTTCGACGGTCGCGCCGATGCTTCCGGAATACGGCACAAGCTTTCCCGCCAGCCAGCTAAATAACCGTTTGCCACCTGGCAGGCCCTGTAGCCGATTCCAGTTTTGGGTAATGCGTTCGCTGATTGAGGATCTACTCATGAACTGCCTTCACATCGACTTCAACGAACCGAACCTGCATTGCGTACCGCCCGCTTCCCATGCCGGAACTCCGCCGTTGCAACGAAGATTTGAAATCGCACACTGTGTACGCACGTCGTTGTGAGTTGACGTTGTTCCGGCAAAAGCGCGACTCCCGTCCGGCCTGCATCGTGCGCAACGCAGACGAATGGAAACCCAAATTGGCTGGATAACACGATCGCTCGACTGACTGAATTCACACCTGCTTCGTTTCATCCCCTGCCGCCACATCGCCGCTGTTTCCGCCGCCTTCATCCTGTGCCAGCAACCAATCCTCCAATATCACATGCCGAATGTGCGGAGCTCGCAACAGGTTGGCTCGCTTCGGCAGAATGGCCGACAGCCAGCCCTGGCGAGCAATCGTCGACAGTGTCTTCATGCCCATGCGGTCTTTCGTCTGCAACTGCACGTTCGTGGCAAGTCGACTAAACGTCGCTGGAATAATGTTTGGCTCGGGCCCAACATGAATAATGGTCTCTTCGCCGCGCAGTAAAGTTGTGTCGACCGCTTCCCAAAGCAGTTGAGGCTGATCGATCCACTTGCCGACGACTTTGCGCGTATTGACGCCGTCGTAGCTGAATTCACCGGTTGCCAGAGACAACAGCGGAATCGAGGGCGGAGAAAGACCGCTTTCAATCGTATGCATCAAAAACTGCGAGCGGTTGGTAATGTTTTTCTGCCAGACAATCGGCGTATGCAAAGGCGGCCACTTGCCTTCGTTCAGACGAACTGAAACTCGTTCTTCGGTAATTTCATCCTTCCGATCTTTGAACCGCTGAATCGTGTCTCCCTGTCCCATCATCAGCATCGAATTTGGAGCAAGAAACGCGGACACTCCGATCACCCCCTTGCCCTCTCGATTAATGTCGGCGCACAGACGATTCACATTCTCGCGCGGGATCAGTTTGTCTGATCGAGAAAACACGATCGCCAGCGTCACGTCTTCCGCCAGCAACGCGGCGTCTCGTGACATTTGCAGCGGAATGCTGAGCGAATCTTTCATGGTGAGCACACCACCGGCCACAAGCGCCGTTAATTCTCCCAGGCTGAACCCGTACATCATGTCGGCGTCGTTTAGTGAAACGTCGAAGACCGACTTCAGGATTTCGATCTGAGCCAGTTCGACAGCCGAAACCATCGTGATCGCTTCATGGTATTCCTGCAAAGTCGGTTCAACACGGCTGCGCACACGTGCAACGAGGTCGACATTGAGATCCATCACTTCAGAACAGATTTCGCTGCCGAGCGTCAGATACTTTTCGACGGTCGATCCGTACACCGGGTGCTCAAGCAATTCAGGAGTCTTGCCGAGGTTTTTTTGGTTGTACCCACGAAATGCAAATGCCGTTTTGGCGATGCCACTGGCAAGTGATTCGCGAGTGATCGGGGCCGCTGTTTCTGATTGCACCGTCATCTCTGCAATCCTGCTTAAGAGGTTTGTCTTGGTTGTTGTCGTGGAACGTGTCGCAGATCGGGCTCGAAACTTTAAACGCCCACGGGTTGAGTTTTCTCCATTGATGCGGCACCCGTTTCCTGTTGAACACTATCGACGGACTCATCCATAATTTCTTCCTCCATCCACACGAACTTGCCGTCCATGAAGTGCTTATTAATTTTCAACGTCGCTTTATCGTTGTTGCTTTTGATATCACCGAAATGTTTGCCGATCCGCAGCTTCGCTTCACGACAATAGTAGTCCGCAAGATCCACGGCAGCCTGCGAGCGATCCTTTTCGTTCTTCAGACTTTCCGCAAATGCACAACATGCAGCCATGATGAACAGTTCGGTGCCGATCTGCACAAAGCGATTGATCAGCAACTGCTTCTCGGCCATCTTTTTCTGATGAACCATCATCTTGTGGAACAGCACACGAGACATCTTTTTACTTAGCCGAGCCACGTCACGCATGTGCCGATTCAAAACGGGATTCATACCGTATTTTCCGGCAGAAAGTGAGGGCAGCCACAACTTCGGATACCAAAACGCATACGTCTTCATCATATTGAAGAACGCTTTCGCCTTGCCGCCGAAACTCACCCCCGGCTTGAACAATGCACCGATGTGCTGCAGGTGGAAATCGAGCGCTTCGCGAGCAATAAACAGGTGCATGATTTCCGATGAGCCTTCGAAAATCAGGTTCACTCGTGAATCGCGCAACGCACGTTCAATCGGCAGCCCCCTGTCGCCGCGAGCCTTCAATGACTGCGCTGTTTCGAAACCTCGCCCACCACGAATCTGCAGTGTTTCCTGCAGGATCGCGTAGTGAGCTTCCGTGTTGAACAGCTTGGCAATCGCAGCTTCCAGACGAATATCGAAGTGCTTGTTGTCTGCCATGTTGGACGCAACTTTCCACACCGCATCCATCGCAAAAGTGTCTGACGCAATCTTCGCCTGTTTGCCGGCAATCGTTTCGTGCTTGCCAATCGAATGGCCCCACTGTTCACGTTCGTTGGTCCATTCGCGATTGATCTTCATGCACCACTTGCTGTTGCCCGTGACGCCCGCCGGAATCGACAGCCGACCGGTATTAAGCGTCTTCAGTGCCAGGCGCAGACCGTCGCCTTCTTCCAGAATCATGTTCTCCTTCGGAATACGAACGTTGTCGAACTTGATGACACCGTTGTACAGAGCTTTCAGCCCCATAAAACGACAGCGATGCAGGACTTCCACGCCCGGCGTGTCCATTTCTACGATGAAGGCCGTGATTTGTTTGCGTTCTTTGCCACGAACCATCTTCGGTGGAGTCACCGCCATAACGACGATAATGTCCGCTTTCGTGCCGTTTGTACACCAGAGCTTTTCACCGTCTATCACGTAGTGCGATCCGTCTTCGGTCGGAGTGGCCGATGTGGTCATCGCGCGCGGATCCGAACCGGCGCCGGTTTCTGTCAGTGCGAAGGCTGAGATCGCGCCTTCACGAAAACGCGGCAGGTATTTCTCCTTTTGTTCGTCCGTACCGAACATCAGCAGCGGCTGAGGCACCCCGATACTCTGGTGAGCCGACAGCAGCGCGGTCAGGTTTCCGCAAATGGCACCGGTCATCTGAAGAACTCGGTTGTAGTTCACCTGACTCAAACCAAGTCCGTTGTACTTCGCCGGAATCTTCATCGCGAAGCAGCCAAGTTCTGCGAGCCCCTTCAGAGCGGCATCCGGAATTTCGCCCGTGCGATCCACTTCGTCCGCGTCGTAATTTTCTTTCAGCCACGCTTCGACCTTCGCCAGAAATTCATCGCCGATCTTTCTGTCGTCGGCTGATTGCGTTGGGAAAGGGTGCAGCAGATCCCATTTGACTTCGCCCTGATACAGCAGTGCCGAAAAGCTGGGATGCACCCATTCGGTTTCGCGTGAATCTTCCGCGAATTCGAGTGACGCGACTTTCTCTTTCGCCATGTTTTTGTCGTAAAGGCTCATCGTGTTGTCCTTTCGGTTCCTGTGATCTGATAGTGGCACGATGGTCCCCCATCGTGAACATTCGAGTCAACCCAGTGACTAACGCCGTACTACGTGTCCATCCCATAAAACGTTCCGCCCGATTCGGCCAGGTCCAGCAGTAGCTGACTGGGTTCGAATCGATGCGAATTAAACCGACCCTGAAAATCCTTCAGCGTCGCAACAATGTCTTTGGCTCCAACAGAATCCGCATACTTCATCAATCCGCCGCGGAACGGTGGAAAGCCAGTGCCATAGATCATGCCCACGTCGATGGTGCGAGCCGAATCGACAACGCCTTCCTCAAGAATTCGCGACGCTTCGTTGATCATGATATAAACGAGTCGTTTTCTGACTTCGTCGTCCGACAAACCAAATGAGCTCTCGCGACGCATTTTCAATACGCTGCCATTAAGCGTTTTTTTCTTGCCTTTGTGGATGTAGAAGCCCTTGCCGGACTTCCTGCCCAGGATCCCTGCGTCGTAGACCGACTTCAGAATCTCAGCGACCTTCATGCGTTCGCCGTAGGCATCCGCGAGGATCTCAGCGACGTGATAACCCACGTCGATTCCCACTTCGTCCGCCAGTTCCATCGGCCCCATCGGCATGCCGAAATCTGTGGCGACTTTGTCGAGTCGTGCGACATCGATGCCTTCTTCAAACAGGTACGCCGCTTCGTTCATGTATGGCAGCAACACGCGGTTGACCAAAAAACCTTCTTTGTCTTTCACGACAATCGCCATCTTGCCGAGCTGTCGAGCAAACCCGACGGCACTGGCCAGGGTTTCATCACTGGTCTGTTGTGTGGTGATGATTTCCAGCAACGGCATCCGATGAACGGGGTTGAAGAAATGAAACCCGGCCACTCGTTCCGGTCGCTTGGTCGCGTTGGCCATTTCGGTGACCGAAAGTGACGACGTATTCGTAAACAAGTAGGCGTCCGGTTTACAAATTTCGTCGAGCTCCGCGAAGACCACTTTCTTAACGCCCATGCGTTCGACGACCGCTTCAATCACGACGTCCGCATTTTTGAATCCGCTGTAATCCGTGGTCGGTGAAATGAGACTCATTTGAGCCGCCACCTGGCCCGGCTTCATTTTGCGAGTCTTTAAATGGTACTTGTAAACGCCTGCCGCAGTCTTCAAAGCCAGCGCCAACGCGTCGTTGTTAAGGTCCTTAACGCGGCAGGGAATTTCTTTCTTCGCCAACAACTGAGCAATTCCGCCACCCATGACTCCCGCACCAACAACTCCCGCTTTCTTTACGTTGGTCAGTGTTGATTCAGCATCGGTCCAACGACGTTTGCGGTAGCCGTCGTCCAGGTGGTAAACGTTGATCAGGCTCTTCGAAATATCAGACGCACCCAGCTTCCCAAAGTGTTCATCTTCGATACGAGAAGCCTCAGCATGCGACACCCCGACCATTTCTTTGATCGCGTCCAACGCTTCCAGCGGAGCCGGGTACTGGCCCTTCGTCTGCTTCATCACGCCTTTGCGAGCCTGACGAAACATCAACCAGCGACCCAGCGGATTGCCTTCCAGAAGCTTTTCCATCAACTTCGGTTGACGTGAACGAGCCTTCTCTGTGCCAGCCAGGATTCCGCGAGCGAACTTTTTGGCTTCATCAAGGAGAATCGGATCGTAAAACTGCCGATCGATCATCCCCAGCTTTAAGGCTTTGGCGGAATCGACGACTTTCCCAGCCAGAATGATTCCCAACGCGTTCGCGATCCCGATTAACTTTGGCAACCGCACGCAGCCACCGAATCCGGGTAGAATTCCGAGCTTAATTTCGGGCAAACCAATCTTCACAGCGCTGCCGAACCCGGCGACACGGTAATCGCATGCCAGCGACAGTTCGTAACCGCCACCCACGCACGCTCCGTTGATAACAACGAATGTCTTCTGAGGCAGGTTTTCGAGTTTGTCGAAGATCGCCTTTCCCATCGCCGACTTTTCGCTGGCTTCAGCCGGATCACTGATGCCTTCGATTTCGGAAATATCAGCGCCCGCAATAAAGATCGACTTCTTCGCACTGGTTATCAACAGTGCCTTGATGTCACTGCGGCCAGCAAGTTCGTCAAGGATCGAATCAAATTCGCGCAGCGCATCGCCTGACAGAATGTTTGCCTTCGAATCCGGCGTGTCGAATTCAAGCATGCCAAGTTCACCGTCAGTGGTGAGACGGAAGTTCGTCCCCGCCGCTGAAGTTGCCGGGGCAGATGTCTCCCGCATGTTTAGATTGTTCTCGAGTTGCAGATTCATCATTCCGTTCCTCGTTAGTTGATTGTCTGTAGCACGATGGTCTCCATCGTGATTCTCGGTGGAGACCACCGAGCTACTATTAGACCGCTCTTTCCAATATGAGCGCTCCACCTTGGCCGCCACCGATACACAGTGACACCAGTGCGTGCTTGTCCTTTCGCCGATTCAGTTCTTTAAACGCGGTAAGCACCAGCCGATTCCCTGTCACACCGACCGGATGTCCCAAAGCAATCGCGCCGCCATTGACGTTCAGGCGATCCAGATCCAATTTGCCAACCGCTTTGTCTCGACCAAGTTCCTGCTTCGCGTAGTCGTCTGATTCCAATAGCCGAACACAACCCAGAACCTGAGCCGCAAATGCTTCGTTGATCTCCACGAAGCTCATTTCATCCAACGACAAACCCGTTCGATCCAGAACAGTGCCAATGGCATGAACCGGTCCAAGTCCCATCACTTTGGGATCGAGACCTTCGTAGGCATAACTGTTGATAAAGCCAAGTGGCGTGAGTCCCAGTTCGTCAGCCTTCGATTCCTTCATCATCAGAACCGCGCTGGCTCCGTCAGTGATCGGACACGCGTTGCCGACAGTAATCGAACCACTGCGACGATCGAAGTACGGTTTCAATTTCGCCAATGCTTCGATCGACTGACCTTCGCGCGGCCCATTGTCCTGTTCGCAAACAGAATCAAATTTGGGTTCGACAGGCAACGCCATAATTTCTTCGGCCAGACGTTCGCGAGCTGCCAGCGCTTTGTTGTGACTGGCCAAAGCGAACTCATCCTGTTCCTCGCGACTGATGCCACATTGTTTTGCAATGTTCTCCGCCGTCTGCCCCATGTTCAGGCCACAGACCGGGTCGGTCAAACCGGCAATGACACCGACAATCGGTTTTAAGAATGATGGGCGAAACGAAGCGATCGTCTTCAACTTCTGCCAGCCGGTTTTCGATCGCATCAGCCTTGCGAACAATCCTGTCATTTTTTCGTTGTAGATCAGCGGCAAATTCGTCATCGATTCGGTGCCACCTGCAATCACGATTTCATCCGCGCCGCTGACGATTTTTTCGTAAGCACTGGTGATCGATTCGAAACCCGAAGCGCAGTTTCGTGAGACTGTGTACGCTCGAGTTTTCTGTGGCAACCCTGCCATCAGCGCACACACGCGAGCCACATTCGCGGCATCAACCGGATTGCCGACGCAACCCATCACGACCTCGTCGACCAGACCTCCGTCTAGTTCTGTGCGGTCAAGCAATTCACGGATGACGACGGCTCCCAGCCGCTGAGCCGTGAAGCCTTTGAGGTCTGTTCCCGCCTTGCAGAACGGGGTTCGAATCCCGTCGACGATGGCAATTCGTTCGGTCATGGGTGCAGCCTCCCGGTAAGACAAGGAACTCTGGTTTTCGTGCCTGGACACTCTGTTATTAGATAGGACGCGATGCCTTCTGTCTGACTTTCAATAAAACCTGAATAACCTTCATGTTTATTAAGTATTCGACATTTGGTAGTAAAAACACAGACTAAAACGTGAATTTTATTCAGATATTGCCATAATAGAGTAGAGAATACGTAAAAATCAGGCGCCGCAGGCTCCTGTCAACAGGTCGGTCACCGCACGCCAGGGGGCCAGACAGTCAAAGGCAGCACCACATGCCGGACAGCAAGCAACCGGAAATTCGAATCCCTCGCCAACAACGCAGCCGCGAGCGTGTGGAGGCAATCCTCGAAGCATCGAAAGCTTTGATTGGAGAGAAAGGCAGCGCTGGGGTAAAAATTCAGGAGATCGCGGAACGCGCAGGAGTGACCGCGGGATCGATGTATCAGTACTTTCCAAACAAGGCGGCCATCCTGCGAGCACTGGCGGAACAGTACCTCGAACAATTTCATTCCTTGCTGAAAGCAAACCTGTCGCAACCGCCGACCAACGTTCAGGAGTGCATTGACGCGCTCAACTCTCTGATGGATCAATTCTATAGAGTTAACTGTCAGGATCCGGTGTTACGTGACATCTGGCTGAGTATCTCTGTCGACAAAACCATGCGAGATATGGACATTCGCAGTAACCGACGTAACGCAGCGCTGCTCTTCGACACGTTCAAAGATCTCTTTCCGGAACACCACTGGCAGGGCCTCGAGCGCTACTTCCAGCTGGTCGTCCACATCACGCCACCAGCCATCCGCCTGGCACTCACGGCCGAACCAAACGAAAGCGCGCTGTTTATCGAGACGGCCAAACGCATGATTTCGACGTCGCTGGTAAGCTGGACGAACGATTAAGAAGAATGATCCACCGCTTGAATCTGAGGGCCGCGACGCAGTCTGAATCGGTCTTCACTGCCAGCACGCTGTCCTCCACGGTCGCTGTGATCAATCAATCCCGGTGATGGCTGTCGAAATTCTTTGAATCGCACCAGAATCGGGGTGCAATGTTCGCCGAGCAACGGCTGGCCTGTTAAATTGCAGGCTTCGTGTCACCGACCTGCCTTAACGCCTCTGCAACGAATCCCACCAGTTTATGTTCAAGCAGTCTCTCATTGTGGTCTTGCCGTTGCTGTTGTCCTGTTCCCTGCAGGCGAACGATGACTGGCCGATGTGGCGATATGATGCGGGTCATACGGCGGCCTCAAACAACAAATTGCCGGACCGACTGCAGCTACAGTGGTCGCGCGACTTTGGTGCGCGAGAACAGGTTTGGGATGACCCGCTGAATCACGACCTGATGCCCTACGACAGGATCTTTGAACCCGTGGTCAAAGATGGACGCCTGTTTATCGGTTTTAATGATGCGGACAAAGTGGTCGCCATCGACCTGCAAACCGGAGTGGACCTGTGGACGTTCTATACGGACGGCCCGGTTCGGTTTCCACCTGTCGCGTGGAAAGATCGCGTCTTCTTTGTCAGTGATGACGGACACCTGTATTGCGTAACCGCCGACGATGGAAGTCTGGTATGGAAAGTTCGCGGCGGACCTTCCGACCGAAAGCTGCTGGGAAATAAACGCGTGATCTCAATGTGGCCGGCCCGCGGTGGAGCTGTCGTGGCAGACGACGTCGTTTATTTCGCGGCAAGTATCTGGCCGTTTATGGGGACATTCATTTACGCAATCGATCCCAACGACGGGCATGTTCTCTGGGTCAACGACGATACGTCAGCGGACTACATCAAACAGCCGCACAGCGCGCCGTCGTTCGGTGGCGTGGCTCCACAGGGAACGCTGACAGTGACCGGAAACCGACTGCTTGTTCCGGGCGGTCGAAGCGTTCCGGCCGTTCTTGACCGCGACACTGGCACACTGAAATATTTTGAACTCAACGCCGGCGGCAAAGGAAACGGCGGCTCACTGGTTTTAGCTCACCGCGACGAATTCTATGTCCACACGCGACAACGCGGCGTCCGCGGCTACGAACTGAGCAGCGGAAAAAAAACGGCCTTTGTGGTCAACGAACCTGTGCTCACTGATCAACTGGTGTATTCGGCTCAGTTAATCAATGACAAACCCGTTGTTCAGGCGTTTGATGTTCATGATGTCGACAACAAGACACAAAAGAAGAAGGTCTGGGAAGTCGCTGTCGACGGTCAGGGCGATTTGATAGCCGCAGGCAGCACACTGTACGCGGCCGGACTGGATTCCATCACTGCGATCGAACTCGCGTCCGATAACCGTCAAGCACCTCGCATTGGCCGATCGATTGCGGTGCCGGGAACGGTACAGCGGCTGTTGGCGGCCAATAGCCATTTGGTGGCTGTCACGGCAGAAGGCAGCATTCACGTGTTCGGCACCGGTGCGCAGAAACCGCGGGTTGATGCGACCAGTCCGGTAGCCGTTGAATTTTCGAAGTCTCACGCAGACTTTGCAGCAACTCTGATCAAAGAAATTGGTTCGACAAACGGTTATGTGATGTGGTACGGCGCGACAGATGTACAACGTCTTGCAGCTGTTCTGGATCGCACTGAGCTACATATTGTTGTCGTCACTGATGAATCCAGTACAGTCGACACACTGCGACAGGTCTTCGATGCCGCCGGACTCTATGGCCGCCGCATCACCGCTCACGTAGGCACGCCAAAATCATTCCGGGCGCCGTCTTACATTGCCAACGCGGTTGTGATCGACGAAACCGTCGCAGAACAATATGCGTCCGATGCAGACGAGCTGCCTGCTGCGTTCGCGAGTGTTCGCCCGTATGGAAGTTCGCTGATCGTGCTTCAGGATGGCCGTCCGGCAGAAGCCCTGGCCCATCGACTGCGTCAGGCCCACCTGGAAAACGCGGACGTTCGATTGGCAAATCAGCGGATCGTGGTGACTCGTCAGGGACCGCTGACAGGAGCCGCCAATTGGACTCATCAATATGGAGATATCGCCAACACCGTTAAATCTGGTGACAGTCGCGTCAAGTTGCCGCTGGGAGTGTTGTGGTTTGGCGGTAATTCGAACACTGATGTCCTGCCTCGCCATGGCCATGGTCCCCCCGAACAGGTGGTGAACGGACGTCTGTATGTTCAGGGAACAAAATCGCTGAGCTGCCGCGACGTGTACACAGGCCGTATTCTGTGGCGCAGAGAATTCGAAGATCTGGGCACGTACGGGGTCTACTTTGACCAAACATACAAAGACACTCCGCTAAACCCGGCGTACAACCAGGTCCACATTCCCGGCGCAAACGGGCGAGGCACCAATTATGTGGTGACCGCTGACATGGTTTATTTGGTGGTAGGCAGTGAATGCCTTTTGCTGGATCCCGTTTCCGGTCAAACGGTTCGCAAGATCTCGCTTCCGAATCTTCCTGGTGAAACTCGACAGTGGGGATATGTCGGTGTGTATGAAGACGTATTGCTGGCGGGCCACGGATTTGCCAACTACTCCCAGCAGCACAAACTGGACTTCAACGAATCAGATAGCCAGTTAAAGAAGAACGCAAAGGGGTTTGGTTCAAAGAGTATGGACCTGTCTGCCAGCGATGGACTGATCGGCTTCGACCGACACACAGGCAAACAATTGTGGAAGGTTGATGCCCGGCACAGTTTTCTACACAACGGGATCGTGGCTGGCAAAGGGCGAGTCTATTGCCTGGACAAGCTGCCAAAACCCGTCGAAGAACGACTCGAACGACGTGGCAGGGACACTCCGAAAACTTACCGAATTTTAGCTTTGGACATCCGCACGGGAGAACCTGTGTGGCAATACTCGGATGCGATCTTCGGCACATGGCTGAGCTACAGCGTTGAACACGATCTGTTGCTGCAGGCAGGAGCTTCAGGGTCTGACCGGTTGCGATCAGAAGTTGGTGATGGCATGGCCGTGCATTATGCAGCAAACGGCCGGATCAAGTGGCAGGACAACAAACGTTCGTATTCCGGCCCATGCATCCTGCATGGTTCCACAATCCTGACAAACGCCAATTCCTACAAGTTTTCTGCGGGCGCTTTTCGGCTGCTGGACGGCAAACCGGAACTCAGCGTCAACCCTCTGACAGGTGTGGAACAGTCGTGGCAGATGTGCCGCACGTATGGTTGCAATAATATCATCGCCAGCGAAAACATGTTGACGTTCCGTTCAGGCGCGGCAGGCTTCTACGACCTGACCACTCGCAGCGGCACTGGAAATCTGGGCGGGTTCAAGTCCGGCTGCACGTCCAACCTGGTGGTCGCCAACGGAGTACTCAATGCGCCCGACTACACGCGAACTTGCAGCTGTTCTTATCAAAATCAAACTTCACTGGGGCTGATTCACATGCCGGAAATGGAGATGTGGACGGTAAACCACGAAGCTCGCCTCACAAAACCGGGGCAGCGCATCGAACGAATGGGGATCAACTTTGGGGCACCCGGTGACCGTGTGGACGAAAGCGGAACATTATGGGTCGAATATCCGGAAACAGGCGGTGAACATGCAGACCTGAATATCCGCGTTGACGACACAGCCAAATGGTACCGCGACAACAGCCTGAAATTTTCCGGCATCGGAGCACCATGGATCGGAGCTTCCGGAGTCACCAATGCCAGGCAAATCAGAATCCCTCTATCCATTGCCGAACCTGTCGAAGACGGACTGGTCTTTGAAATTTCGAATGCAAAGAACGATGCAGAAGAAGGCAAGGACGGACAGATGAATCTCACCAGCAGTGACCTGGAATTGGTCAAAGATAAAACCGATCAGCTGATCGGTCTCCGCTTCATAGACTTGAACATCCCTCGCGGTACAAAGATTCGCAGTGCGTTCCTCCAGTTCACAACAGATGAAGTTTCAAGTAAGACAACGGAACTCACTCTGCAGGTTGTTGACACCTCCGACGCGTCCGCTTTCGTCGACAGGAAAAACCACCTGTCCTCAATGTCCCTGCTACCGAATAAAGTTGCCTGGAAACCAAAAGCGTGGAAGAAGAAGGATGAATCCGGGGCAGCTCAGCGAACACCGAACTTGGCAGCTTTGGTTCAGAAACTCATCAATCGCCCAGACTGGAAGTCCGGCAATGCAATCGCCTTCGTGATTAGCGGCGAAGGGAAACGCGTGGCACACTCTGGCGGCCGAAAGTCGAAGAGTCCACGTTTGATCATTGACGCCGATGTCACACTTCCGCGGCCAGGACATCCATCGATGGAGTTGCAGGCTCACACTGTAAGACTGCATTTTTCGGAGCCCACGGATTCAAACGTCAGCGAACGCGTTTTTCACGTTTCGCTGCAGGGAAAGCGTGTTGTGAGTGATCTGGATATCGTTAAGCAGACTGGCGGAGTGCAACGCACACTGGTGCGTGAATTCAACCACGTGCAAATCGGCAACGAACTGACAATCGACCTGACACCGCTGCAAGGTCAGACCATCTTAAGCGGTGTCGAGATACGGCGAGAAACCGACTGACGCCGCGCTGCGGCAAGATGCCGCGATCGAATTTGCACTGCACGGAAGTCATTTCTTCTTTCCGCCGCGACTTCCCTTTCCTTTTTTACCCGGCGGTGTTCGAGAAGCTTTCGACGACTTCCCTGTTCCGCCGCTTCTGGACCTCCGCGCGCCCTTTTCGGATTTTTTCGGTTTACCGTTTTTCTTCGCAGGCGATTTCTTTTTCGCAACCGTGCGATTCGGACGAGGCTTGCCGGGCTTGCTGACAACTCGCAAATCCAATTGACGGCGGTCGACATCAACGTTGGCAATGAGCACCGTCACGGGATCTCCCAGTCGGTACTCCAGCTTCTTTCGTTCGCCGGTCAGTGTTCGAGTGGTCTGGTCATACGAATAAAAATCGTCGGTCAGCGAACTGATGTGCACAAGCCCTTCGGCCGGAACTTTGATGCCCTGGCAGAACATGCCAAAGCTCTCGACTCCCGTGATGAAGGCCTCCATTTCATCGCCAACTTTGTCTTCAAAATACCGCAGCAACTTGATCCGCTTAAGTTCGCGTTCGGCTTTTTCCGCCCGCCTTTCTACGGTGGAACAATGTTTCCCAAGCTGCAAAAGCTCGCCCATACTGCCAACCTGTGGCTTTCGTCCCGCCGCAATTTCACCGATTAAGCGATGAATCGTGAGGTCCGGATAACGGCGAATTGGACTGGTAAAATGCCCATAATGGTCTTCGTTTAAAGCATAGTGGCCGAACTCTTCAGGGCTGTACTCGGCCTGCTTCATGGTTCGCAGCAAAGCAAAGTTCACCGCACGTTCTTCCGGTTTTCCGGCAACACTGTTGATCAGTTCCTGTATGTGCTTGCGGCTTTGAAACTTTTCCAGTTCATGCCCCAAACCACCGCAGAATTCCTGAAAGCTCTTTAAACGAAGTTCGTCGGGCGTGCCATGAACGCGCCGCAGAAAAGGAATATCCTTCGACGCCAGCAATTCCGCGACAGCAATGTTGGCGGCCAGCATGAATTCTTCGATCACTTCGTGGCTCTCGTCGTGATGGCGTTCATGAGCACCCGTAACG
>CAYZYB010000004.1:0-21534 GCA_964481505.1 uncultured Planctomycetaceae bacterium
CCTAGGTTGCGTCGCACTATCGTATCGTGAGGTAAATTCTGGTTCATTTTGCCGACCCTCCGTCCCTGGCCTTCACAAGGGTCAATACTTGCTGAACGGCGGATTTCAGGAGTGCAGTCTGTGCGGCTTGTTGTTCTTCATTCGAGCTTGCCGGGCCAAGACGCAGTGCCTGCACCTGAATTCCCGGACGCTCGTCACTGTCCTCTGATGACGCTACCCACGAACGAATAGTGTTCTTCGCACGTTCCAGCAGTGTGGCACGCGCATCCATTGCTGGTTCGATGATTTGCCCGTTGTCTCTAAACATCGTAAACATCAACGACGCCTGTGTTCCATCAGCCATGATCAAATCTGCATCAACCCGTTTTTCAGGAAAGGTGTCTTCTTCGGTGATGATACTATCGTTCCAGGTGTCCCCTTTGGTTTCGTAGCATCTGGGCAATTCATGCCATTCAGAGAACGGGTGGTCGACGGTGAGATAGATTTTCTGATCGTCTTTTTCATAGACCCAGGATGAAGTGAATTCCCCTCGTAAATCTGTGGGGTCTCGATGCCTGGTGTTGAATTCCGTTTGCTGCCAGCCGTTGATTTGTTTTGCAAGTGTGTCCTGCGGAAACGCCATGTCAGAAACTGATCCCCAGGCGGTTGACTGTGACGCGACAAAGATCTGAAGCAGGAAGAGCACGCCGAACGAACTGATCGCTGCGATTCCGAAAGTGTCCATTGGTGGTGAGTTATGCAGCGTTGCCAGCTGGCCCTCATCGATACCTGGGTCACCATGCCATTGAACCCGCCGAATTTTACCGGGGTAGGTCGCAATTGCCAGGTCCACGCAGACGAGCATCCCAGCGGCCAGGCCTGCCATGGCCAATTTGGCGATTGGATTTAGTGAACTTTTCAGGAGATTGATTTGCAGATTCTGGTCAATCAAAACGACAAAGAAAATCCACAGAGCATAAATCGCACACGACCAGAATACGGCTGAGGTCAACAGGGCAATCGCGTGGATGAATGACCGACGATTCACAACCAAAAGCCATGCAGCCAGTGCTCCTAAAGAGAAGACTCCGCCGATGCCACGGAAGGCTTCATCGACGAAGTACTCTTTGCTCGAAGCCCAGATTACGTTGCCGAGTCGCACATGAACGCATCCGATCGCATCCAGAAGCATACTGCCCCACTTGACAGAGACAGACTGCATCAAGTGCATAGTCTTAAGGTCCAGCTGTGCAGGCAGAGGCAGCAGGAAGATTAGAAACAGCCAAAGCGGGAAAACCTGACCGATAGAACGGTCACGTCGTAGTCGAAGGATGATGCTTCCAGCAATAAGTACGGCGGCCAGCACAGCGATTCGCGAGTCCTGAAGCCAGATTGCCGTAAACAGTGTCAATCCGCCCGTCACAACAAGGATTTGATCCCACCATTTGCTGATCAATGTCGGGAAATTCTGTTGGCGACTTTCTCGCAGTAAAATGATTGCAACGCCCACCGGTATCAACGCAACATACCGCAAATGGGGGAATCGCCACATCGTGGCCTCATTGGCGCACAACATGGGAAGGCAACACGCAAGGCAGCCCCAGTAGGTGCTGTGTCGTTTTAGCACACTCACAAACGCCCCAGTCAGGCTGGCTTGTGGGGATGGGCTATTCGCGTTTTCAGACACTCGTTCAACCATTAACCAGGGACCGGCAAAAATAGGACTTTGCCATCATCAAACCTAAGTTGTTAGTGTGCACTGAACTTTCTGCGAAGACGAATTCATTGCAATTTCATTTCGATGATTGCCATAAAAGATCGTTCAGAATCCGCCGTTTAGCATCATGCTGCTTTTCTGAAACACCATTGATAGAGTCATGGGGGTTCAGGAGGGATAGGCGACAGTGCACGCAGCAAATGGTTTGCCAATTGGACAGATTCTCTGGTACCAGCGGATAAGTGGTATTGGACGAAGCTGTTGACAGAATACGACCAAGCTGGACAGATTCTTCGATCGTTTCTAACGGAGCATCCTTTGAGGGCAACCACAGTTTTGCGTCGGCTGCTGCATGGCCGCTTTAACGGGTTCGTCCAATGCTCATGAGTACTGGACAAACGATCAGTTGGTTGGAAATTCTCTTTACACCCTTCGCTGCGTTCTGAGTGGTAGCACAGCAATGGGCATTCAGGAGCATTGCCGGTGACCAGAGTGCAACGGTTTTAGGTTGGACAGCTTGCTGTCTAAGGCGATTTCGAATTTCCGGCGGGGTTCACAGCTCGCTGATGAGTCTCCGCTTCTTCCGTCTTTCCCAGTTGCTGGCACACTTTTGCCATCCGCCGATGGATATCCGGAAAATGTCCCGGCCCTGTCAGGGTGACTCTGAAGTCTTCATACGCGAGTTCCCAGTGTTGCAGTTCCATATGTAACTGCCCTCGTGTTGACAACAATTGCTGCAGAATCGGCGATCCTGATTTTGCCAGCGGGATGGCAGCATCGCATAGTTGGACTACGGACTCAGTGGCAGGTGTTGCAGAATTCATCACGTGCTGTGCGACATTATGCATGACAACCAACGCACGCGTATCTTTGCTTTCAGCCGTTCGCATCTGTTGCTCAGCAGCTTCCTGGTCGCCCTGCTGTAAACGAAGAATACCTAACATCACAGAACAGACGGCGGAACGACGGTCTGTGGTAAGAGCTGTGCCGATGGCCTGTTCCACCTGGCCGGCCTCTGTTTCGGACAAGTTCCATAGATCAGCGATCGCAGAAATAGCGGTAGTATTGCCAGGGTCATAGTCCAGTGCTTTGGTCAGGAAATGGACAGTGTCTTTCGATATTCGTGGTCCCGTGGAATTCGTCAGTTCCAATTTTGCTGCGCAAATTGTCGAAAATGCCTGAGACAAAAAGACGCCGGACGATCGCTCGGATCGCTTGCGGAAATGAAGGATGCCGTCTTTGATGGTTTGCTCGGCTTCTTCGAAACGTTGCTGTCGAAAGTAGCACTGGCAAAGCTTCCACCAATGATCGACAACGTCTGGCTGGGTGTCTGTTGCCTGGCGAAAATGATGCGCCGCGGCCTCCCACTGTAGTCCGGCATTCGCAGTATCGTGAAGTTGCTCATAAGAGTCGGCCAGCAGAAAGTGAACAGATGGATAGTGTTTGACAATCTTCTGCAGTGATTCTGTTGCGCCCCGGTGGTCGCCGGTTCTCCTTTGATATCGTCCCAACAAAAAACGAGCTTCCGCCTGATCGGGATCCGCTTCCAGGGCAGCGTTTAGGTGATGTATGATGCTGCCTGAGTTCTGAGCGATGAGCTCCTGGCCGGACTGCAGCAGGTCTCTGGCGAGCCATAGATGTGCGGCTCCGAAGCCACGGGAATCTTCCGGGGCGAGCTCTTGCAGGATCGACATTGCCGATTGTCTGTTTCCGCGAAGAGTCTCAATGGTG
The DNA here is from genome assembly GCA_964481505.1 of uncultured Planctomycetaceae bacterium. Taxonomy (GTDB): domain Bacteria; phylum Planctomycetota; class Planctomycetia; order Planctomycetales; family Planctomycetaceae; genus Fuerstiella. The sequence continues at coordinate 3,428 of CAYZYB010000004.1, forward strand.
GCCCAGTGATACAGAGCCTCACTGTCACCCGGAGGTGCAAGTTGACGCATCTTGTCGGCAAACAGGTTTGCGGTGTCGTAGTCTCCACTTTGCAGTGCCGCTATGACTTCGCCTTTGTATCTTAAGAATGTTTGCTGTTTGAACATCGGCAGCAGGCCAGAAGGTAACAGCACGACACACATTAGTATCAATGCCGGGGTTGCGTTGGCCCAAAGCTTACGGCGTTCGTTGTCCGGGGCTGAACGGGCAGGTTCCTTAGCCAGCTTTTCGGTACAAACGTTCATTCAGTCGCCTCCCGAATGGCTTTCACGATTTGACCGGCTGTTTGATGGTGCAAGGCTAAAAGCTCGGTATGTTCCGATTCGGTCAGTGGTTGCCGGCTGTGAACTAACAGTTGCACTTGATAGTTCGACGGGTTGCTGCTGACAGCGGCCGATTGTCGCAGAAAGGATGTTTGAATTCTGGACAGCCAGTACTCTCCAGTACCAGCATTTGCTCCCAGCGGAACAAGCGGTTCTCCGGTTTCCAGAAACTCACTGAACCACAATTGCCCTTTGGTATCTCCGGAGCCGCTTACCTCGCAGGTGACAGTTCGCATACCATTTGTTTCGGGAAGCGCCACTCGTTTAGAGATGGCGCAACCTTGAGCCTCATAGCAACCTGTTAGTTCATGCCACCCCAGAAACGGATAATCGACCGCGACAACGACATTGCGGTCCTCGGATTCGTAGGTCCACGAAGCCGAATTGCGGCCCATGTAATCGGTCAGTGTTCGTGACTCTTTCCGAAATGCAGTCCTGTTCAGGTTTCCGAATTGTTCCGGAAGCGTGGATTCCGAAAACGCGGTTTGCAGGCGCGGGTCGTCGGGGTTGATGCTTGCCGCGCCGTGACTGGACAACGTCATTACACCCAGCTGCGCGATTCCAAGGACCACAAAGGCACTGGCAACCGCAATGCTGCGCCAGTCAGTGCCTGATTTCACCGGGCTCGTTGTCGATTCGGTCAAAGGAGAAATTGGCTCACTGTTCTGCAACTCCAGATGCTGATCACTGCCAGCTTTCGTCTGCTGACTTCTTCCCAGTACCAGTTGTAGCAGACTGTCTGAACACATCAGCATCCAGATGGCGACGCAAAACAACACGATCCCCAGTAGTTCGTGAGAAAGCCCGGATGAAATATCGATGTCGAACCAAACGGATGCGAGGACAACACTGGCAATTCGCAGCGTATTGATCATGCAGGCCCAAAATGCCGCGAACACTACCAACAGCACCGAATGCAATCGGGAACGCTGAACAAGCACCAGCGCGATTCCAGCGGCTGTGATTAGTGTAAATAGCGATTGGATGCCGCTGCAGGCGTCTTCCACCATAAACCCGTCTCCGGGTATCCGAATGACGTGTCCCTGTAGAACATGATTGACGCTCACAAAATCCAGTATTCGACTGGCGAGTCGCGAATTCCACCCCTGCAGCCAAAAGATGAGGTCCAGGTCAATGTTCAGCGGGAGCTTGATCAACAGGAGAAGCACCAGCCAAATCGCGAATGGTCGGCGTAGATACCCCAGGCGATAGAAGTGTAGCAGGGCTGCTCCAGCCGTTGTCACCGCAGCCACGGCGGCCAGATTCGGGGACCACGCGATGGTGGCCATCGTCAGCAGTACGAATCCGAATCCCAGGCACAGACGTTCCCAGAGGATACGCGTGTTGTTGGGAGTTGCTGGGAAACAGCGAAGTTGCCAAACAAGAAAGGGAATGGCGGCCAGCAACAGCGGAAAGAACCCGTAGTGCTCGAAGGCCCATAGCTGCATGAAGTGCAGGATCAGCAGGGGGCTGAAGCTAATCAGAATCACCGCAAACGCAAATAGTCTGCGGTATGTTGCAGAGTTCAGTGTGCTACTGACTGATTCTGCTGCTGCGTACATGCCATGCCAGCTGCAAATTGATTGTGGCGGCGATCATTGCCGCAAAGCAATACGCCTTAAGCGACGGCTTTAGCTTCAGCGGTAGCCTTGCGTCGCCGTCTCCAAGCGGCTCCTCCAAATCCAAGAGCAACCAAGCCCAGGGCAATGCTGGATGGCTCTGGAGTGGCTCGAACTTCTACCACAAGGTCGTTGAGTCTGGTGAATGTTCCGGCGTCTACTGTATGACTGAACGTTGTAATCGGGGTTCCAAACGCACCACCGTTTGTAATGTTACTACGTGGGATATCGAAGCCAGCTTGACCAGTAAAGAATCCCGTAGTTTGCCCTGGCGTCCCAGTGTTTACAAAGAAACCTTCTGCTGATGCTCCTCCAAACCCTCCATACGTAACCGAACCTGGTATGTGCCCGTTGAAGTCAGAACCACTTCCACCACCCGCGCCGTTTGCGTCAGTATAGCTTGTTCCAGAGCTGCCCGCTGGTGTATTTAGTGTGCCAGAAGAGCCATTACTGATCGCATTCTCCGTCCCAAGGAATCGGAAGGAAAGATCTTCAAGGAAAACGCGATGAGGGCCGTTCTGAACCACATTGCTAATAGCAACGTTGTAAGTCAGGGTTTCACCAACTGCCAAATTCGCGCCAGCGGTACTGGAAATACCGTTCCCGCTGGAAGTGTCGATAACCGGATTTCCAGTACTGGAGGTGATCGTAACATCGAAGTCGAATGTGACGTTGCCGTTAGCTGCAGTTACGGTTTGCGACAATGTTCCCACGGAGGCATTGTCGTTGCCGTCAAAGAACCAGCCAGCCTGAATCAGCGTTGCTTCACTCAGCGGAGCCGAAGCAGCAGCTGTTAGGAGAATGAGAGCAGTACTAAAGATGGATTTCATCACAAATCAACCCGGAAGGGAGAACGGAAACTTGGTATAGACCGCCCAGTTTAACCAAGGCGGGACCCGACGCAATGACTTTTGAACAGTTTTTAGAAACAAATTCCGCACGTTTAAGTCTCGGTGCCAGAGTCCCAAATTCAGGGATCCCCTGTGTTTTCTCTAGTGATTTTACTGGTGGCCACTTCTGGTCTCAGCACCGCATGCGTCGAATTCCGGCTTTACCGATATGGGGTTTCGACTGTGTTTACCGAATTGCCAGCCACAGTGGTCCAGTAGCTTGGTTTTGCCTCGCACGGATTCGGTCACCTGCGCCCATGCAGGCCGAAGCGACCTATCCTTGTTCGGCGTCGGGGATTTCAAAGAACAGTGACTGATACGCTTGAATCAGTTCGTTCTCTTGCAGGAAGCGATGTGCTGCACCTAGTGCACCCTGTCGCCAGACGTGATGTTCCGTCTGGTTCATCGCCGCGATGTCGTCGATCGCTGTGGCGAAGGCCTCTGGTTGATCGAGGCTCAAATCCCAGCCAGCCTGCTGTTCTGGCAGGTTGCGCCAGATTGTTCGGTCGCTGATGATGACCGGAGTTCCAGATGCAAACGCTTCGAAGATTGCATGGCCAAAGTTTTCACCCAGGGTCGGCAGAATCATCGCGTCCGAATCAGTGACCAGCGCTCTTACGTCCTGTTCCGATTTCACCCCGGCAAAATCGATTGTCACGCCGGAAGGTAGTTGTTCGATCTGCTTTAGGCATTGTTGGTAGTAATTCTGATCCTGAATTGGTCCGATGACAATCAATCGACATTCAGCTTTGACCGTGTGGATTGCCTGGATCAGCCACAACAGATTCTTTGTCGGATGCACTCGACCAATGAACGTCAGGACTGCAGTGTCCGTCTGCTTTTGACGCTCAGCCAAAGACTTTATCGGAACGCATGGAACGTTTGATATTTGGCGAATACTAACGTCACTAAACGCAGTCTGAATTTCTGCAATTTCTTCTTCTGATGTTGCGTGAAAAATCACTTTTTGCATAACGCCCATCAGATGCAGCAGCTTGATCAGTGGTCGCTTTTTCCAGGATTTTTGATTCAAAGCTGCTGGTTTCAGCATGCCCCGCGGTGCCAGCACAATGCGGACTGGCGATCGCGTGGCCCAGACCCACAGTAGGGGCCATAACGTTCCAGGTAGCGAAAACATGCTGTTCAGGTAAACGGTCTTCGGCGCTGCAGTCCGTAGAATGCTGACGAACTGTGTCATCCGACGCAAAGGACTGCTTGCGTAGCAGACGGTCGCTTTGCTTCGCCAGTTGACCCATTGGTCTGAGCGAATGTTGGGATAGGCGCATTCTGCTCCCAGATCGCGATCGGAAGTAAGGACGCTGACACGTGCCGTGTCGCCCAGCATGGCCGCCAGATTGACGCAACTGCGGATGGGGCCTCCAGCGCGAATACCGGGATCAAACCAGTCTGCACAGATCAGCACACGCTCCGATGGTCGATTCTTCACAACAATCCTCCGGGATGTGCCGCTTACTCAAACAGCCGTGATCTTAGGTCGTTTTCGTTGCCGGCTGATTCTGTTCGTACATGGCTGAATAGATGGCAAGAAAATCTTCCGCGATCTTTTTGGTGTCGAACCGCAGTTTGTTGATTCGGCCCTGCGTAATCAACGACTGCCGATACGTGCTGTCCGCGATCACTCTTTTAAACCCTGCTCGGATAGACGACACATCGAACGGATCGACAAAGCAAGCACCCTGCCCGGCAATTTCGGGCATGGACGAACAATTCGAGGTTACGCAGACGCGTTCTACACTTTGGGCTTCGACGATCGGCATACCGAAACCTTCGAGTGTTGAAACAAAGCTGACAATGTCAGCCTGCTGATACCGTTCCAGTAATTCTTCGTCCGTCAGGTTCAGGTGGTTTGTATGCTGAATCCCATGAATCCGCAGTGCGTCTACTTGCGAATCTGTGAGCGGACCAACGATGTCGACATGGCATTCAAGGCCGCTGAGTGCCTCAGCCAGTCGCAGCAGATTTTTATTCTGTTTCGTGCCGATCTGCAGAATTCGGGGACAATCTGTACAAAACGTCTTTTCGAATGGCTGATACAGCGGCGAAATTGCAACCGGAACAACCTGGATTTTATCTTCCGGAAACCTGATCACCTGTAACAAGCTGCGTTTGGTCTCTTCCGAATTCACGGTGATGGCCGCAACCCGCTTTGCTGGCAGTATGTACCAGAACCAAAGAACCAACACTCGTTTCCAACCAGTCAGACGCAATAGGATTTCGCAGTCGTGTACCGTTAGCAGAGTTCGTTGACGCTGCAGCATCAATGTCACATAGTGGATGTCTCCGGTGACGTGATTGATATCAGCTTGATTTCGCCATGCTGCGATCATGTTGCGCAGTCGCGGGAAAAAACCACGGCTGAAACATGGCAGAATGTACTCTTTGACCTGTACAGTGGTTGAAGGCAGGAACGCTCGGACACGTTCGAAGTAGCCTTCGATGCTGAATCGCTCTGGGTTCCTTTTTCTCTGGATATGAACGACCCGCATTCGGTACCTGAAGTTTGCGCTTTTTGAAAACAACGCCCCGGACGTTTGGCCCGCAGATTCGTGTTGGGCTGTAATAGTCTAAGCCTGTTGTGAGCCGGGTTTTGACATGGGCATCACGCTTGATTCCTGTGCACTGGCTGACTTTGATGGTAGCAGGCTGATCAGTAGATAGTGGCATCCGAACGCGATAACGCTGCCTTTTGTTAGCTGATTAAGTACCACCAGTATTTCCGTCTCGGCTTTGATCGCCTGATAGAAGATCAGCGGGATCCAGAACAAAAATGTCGGATGCTTAAGTGCATAGCGCAACATGCCTCGATACGTCAGGGCAAATGATGCCCCGAAGGCAAACATAAATAGAATTCCGCCGTTCATTCCAAAGTTTGCATAGGCTTCGCCAAGTGGACTAATGCCCATGGATGTTGAATCCTGAATTTCCAGTCCGGTAAAGCGACGAAAGTTGTCTCGTCCTCCCGCTGTTTTCTTGTTCTTGTTCAGGAAACGAGGCAGCATCGACGCGGAAATAGCTTCTGTAACTGTTTCTCCATTTGCGAATGGTTCCGCAGCTGGAACATTTTTCATCACTGCCGAAATGATCCAGCCCTGGTTCAATCGCGTCACAACCAGCGACAGCGACTCATCACCCCATGCCTTGCCTCCAGGAGTCACATACTCAACGATGAGTGGAATAATTGCCGGCTGTTTACCCATGCGAAGTTGTTCCCGATAGTCCTGCTTGATGACCTGAATCGAAAACAAGCTGATACCGGCAACCGATAGCATCATCAGTTTGACTGGTAACTGCCATTTGCGTTGAGCGAACCAAAAGCAGAACAGAATCGCCAGCCACAGAATCAGGTCATGAAACATTCCAGAGCCAAGAGAACGCGTAACCAAAGGACTGCATGACGCGAGTGCAAGTAGCAGGCGCAGTTGGTTCTTCGAAAACAGAAAGTACAACGCTCCTACATATCGCAGCTGCGATAGCAGGTGAAACAGAAAGGCCAGCGATCCGCCGACTCTGCCAGCTGCGAAGGCTGCCCCGAATGCAATCACATTCAGCAGGAAGCCAATCTCGACGAAGTTTCTGCGGTTCACCTGCTGAAAGAGGTTCGCCTGACGCACCGATACACCTGCCATCAGCATGAGTGCAACGTATGCAGCTGTTGCTGGTAGCGCGAATCGAAAATACTCAGCCTCATCCACATACATGGAATAGCGACCGTATTCGAAGTTGATTGAGTAATTTAACGCAGGTCCCACCAGCCATTGCAGCACGGCTAACAGGCTGGTCAGCTGCAATAAGGGAACACCCTGATCCAGACGCTTCTGAAATTCGTAGACGATGACAAGCAGGATTGGGGCAACAAGAATGCTGTTTGGGAGTGCCTGAGCGTAGCCCAGCATTCCCATCAGGATTACAACTGCTAAACCAAACGTGGACGCGCTCCGGTTTTCCAGTACGTACCGGAACCATGACCGACGCGTTCGCTTGTTACGATTTGTACTCATCTGCTGCTATGCCTTCGCGGCCTGCTGACAGTGCCCATTCGGATTGCGACTCGATGTGATAATGAACGCATTATGACACGAATTTGCCGTTGTGAACCGGAAAGTCTGCCTCGGACGTCGAATTGCTGATTGTTCACTTCTGTTGACTTATGACAGCAGCACGGTCATTGGCCGATCAGCCCCGCTGCTGTTAGTACTTTCGCCAGCACCTGCTCGTTACTAAAACCGCCTTCCCGCACACGCTGGTGGCCGGCTTCCGTGATTTTTTGCAGTTCTACAGGGTTGTTTAGCAGCGTTTTTGCTTGCTGCGCCAGGTCTTCGTAGTCTTCGTAGAAGAGGGCTTCATTTTCGGCAAAGAACTTCGTCGTTTCAGTGTTGGAAACCGTTGCCAGAGCCGTCCCGCACGCTGGGATTTCGAACGTTCTTGTCGTATGGAGTTCTGGAAAGCGTTTGGTGAGTAATCCTAAGCCGAGCGCCGCTCGGCTGAGTGTCTGCACGTAGTGCTGTCCGAAGATGGCAGATCCCTCAAAATGAAGCAGTGGATTGTTGGCATGAGTGGAGACAAATCGCTCCCACCCCCGGCCGCCGATCCGGACCTGGTTTTCCTGTTTCAATAATGCAGCCACGCAGCGTTCTCGATCCGGTTCGCATAAACCGATCAGCACCACTTCGTTGCGTTTCTGGCTGAATTCGCATTCCACATGATGTTGTTGTTCGTCGTACGATTGGGTGACCAGCATCAAGCGATCATTGGAAATGCGATTTTGGTAGTGTTCGAGTTCGAATGACTTGGTGGTGACCACTTTGTCGTAGAGAGCAACTGTGGCTTCGAAGAAACGAGACTGGTTGGCGAAGAATGCGGTATCAGGAGTATAGTGAATGAGCACTTTGCCCAGCCTGCGAATTTCCTTCACCGTGTCGGGCCACAGGTAGACACCTTTGTCCACCCAGATCAGGTCATAAGAGTCTGAACTCAATTGTTTTCGGATCAGATGGTTTATGGCAGCGACTGCCGGACCAGTGCGAAAACGGAACGCCAGAGTGCGTTGCCATCTGGGTTTTCGCAGGAAGACGGAGTCCGTATCAATTTGCGTCCAGGTGGCGTGCGGCAAAAGTCTCTTCAGGGACGCCCCACGCAGCTGCGCGGTTGTTCCGGGAGTTTGAATTCCAATATACAATGCCTGCACAGGATACTCTGCTGTCTAGCCACACTTTAGTGACGACGGATTTATCGCCATGGAAAATTTTAAGCTTATTGTGTCGGCCTGTCTGTCACCAATTCTGATTTGTCTGATTCTTCAATTGGTTGGATGGTTTCTGATATGGTGGACCAGCGGCCGACGAGGAGCCTGGTGGATTGCTGCGGGCACGGCCGTGATGCTGATTGGAAGTCTCTCAGGCCTGACATTCGAACTCAGGCGTCAACAGGAGTATGTCTTCGCCCCCTTAAATCCTAAACTTCATCTTGCTCCTCAGCGAGCGTTGTTAGCCGTGGTTTTGGGGACGGGCTTTAACGATGATCCGGAAATCCCCGCCAACAGCCGTGTTTCGGGCAGTTTTCTGGCGCGGCTGCTGGAAGGTGTTCGCGTTTATCGGAGTCATCCGGAATGCCGCCTGGTCATTTCGGTGGCGGGGGATACGACAGCCGAAAGCAAACTGCTGTTTGTGAAAGAGATGACCACCCTGTTGCAGCTCGATCCGGATCGTGTTCAGACGATACTCGATGCGGAGAGTACACGTGACGAGGCGGACGCGATCGCCCGGCGGCGAAATGCCGAGCAGGTGATCGTGGTCACATCCGCTGGGCATATGGTTCGCGCAATGCGAACGTTTGAAGACGCGGGCTTGGCGCCAGTGGCAGCGCCTGCAGACTTCGGTTTCCGACGCTCAGGCAGTCCGTCAGAAAAAATCTGGCCGCGATGGGTGCCGTCGAATGGTGGAATTCACAGTAACCACCAGTGGCTTTACGAACAGGTCGCCTATCTATGGCAGGTGATGCGTGGGTAGCGTGGGAAAACTAGCCCCATGTGCACAGCCAGTGCTCTTCATGATCGATGCCGATGATGTCGATCGTGTAGCCATGATCTTCCAGCAGCTTTAGAATCGCTTCTACAGAACCACCGAAATTTGGCAGATAGGGAGGATGGACGCTGACCAGGATTGTTGGGTGGTGCTCTTTCAAAATCAGTGGCGCTGCTTCCAGCACAATTTGTTCGGCGCCTTCCACATCGCACTTGATCATGCAGGCCGCACTGGAATCCATTAAGCGTTGACTAAGAAAGGCGTCGAGCGAGATTCGTGGCAGTTGAGATTCGTCGATGGCCGTGTCCAGGTTGACGTAGTTTGTGCTATTGGGATCGACTTTCAGACCTGGGTCTTTCAACAATTCCTGCGTCTTGTTTAGCAGGGTCGCTGCGGTCTCGGCTCCTGTTGATTCGTTGCCGATCAGCGTTCGATACAGTTCCAGGCGTTTTTCTACTGCAGGCGCATAACCACACACGTGTTTTGTAATTGCCAGGCTGGGCAGGTCGGCATCAACCCCCAGAACGGTAGCTGTGGGGTCCTGAAACAGAACGCCGCAGGTGAAGTATCCATATGAGCATCCAATGTCCACGAACAATCCGCCAGGATTGGCATCGACCCAGTCACGAATTGCAACGGCGGTTTCTGTTTCGTATTGCTCAAGTTCTTTTGCGCAGAATGCAGCTGGCAGTCGGACTTCCATTGCACCGCCGATTCGCAACGGCAACCCCTGCGCAGTCATCCCCATCAAGCGATGATACGGGCCTCGCAGTAGTTTTCGCAGCCACGCCATGCGCGGCAGTAATGGGTTGCGGCGAATGGTGCGGTCGAACAGGTCTATGAAGTCAGGCATCTTTGTTTTTAGTTGAACCTTTAATTAGGCCAGTGTTGATCGTCCGTCTAGGTCGCTTATTTGCGAATGGCTGAGGGGCATTCAGCATGGATACGGAGCTCTAATATGGCGTCTGGAGCAGTTTACTTTTTGTTGTAGCGAAGCTCGTCAAGAGCTTAGGCCGCAGGTTGCCGAAAGTCATGACGACTTTCGCTACAAGTGCCTGGACCTTTAATTGACTTGCTCTCAGTAGGATACTATGCCGAGGAATTGCCAGCTGTTAAAGAGCATTAGCCTCACTGCCCGCTGCTGGTGTTCTGAGTTGCAATTTCTTCAGTTGTTTTGCCAGGCGAGTGGAAAACTGTTCTGCCCCCGATTCGATTCAGGTGTTGTGAATTGTAAAACAGTGTTCGGTCTTTGCAGATAGGATGGTCCGAGTAATCAATGAAGTCAGCTCCGTGCCGTTTGGCGATTGCTTTCAGTCGAGCGACGACTTCGCTGCGATTGACGGAGAGTTTCTGTGCTGGTTCGTATTCGGGCGTGAACACCATCACGTATCTGTCTGCTGTTGCACGAAAGTGTCCATGCTGGATTCGATGGTTGCGTCAATGCCTGACTTGTAGCCATCTTTGTGTTTTTTTGCGAATTTATCGAACGTGCCGTCCCACTCAAGGTCCCTGCCGATGTAACCACGATCTCGTTCTGAGTTCGACTTTTCCCACCCCAGTGCGTGCCCAACTCCCGTTCTCACCAGTTCGGGGCGACCGCGATAGCGATACATCGGCAGCCAGCGATCAGGCTCTTCGAAGCCCTCATAGTGGGCTACGGCAGTGACCAAATCATCACGATCAAACCACGGCAGGAACTGTTCATATTGGAAGACTGTTTCACGATCATGCAGGCTGGTGATGTCGACGGTTTGTATAAGCCATCGCGGCGTCGAATTGAACTGTTGATATTCTTGGAACCGAACGCGCTGCAACGGAAAGTGCTGTCCGTTATGACCGAGGTTATAAACGTTGAGGTCTAGTTTTTCTGAGAGAATGTTTGGCGACACATGTACCATTGCACGAGATGACCCCACGACAACAAGGTCAGCATTTATACGGCCGTGGTAGAGGTCCGACCATGTTCCAAATTCTCCACTCATGAACTGCCGCAGGCCGTACGATGTAAGTTTGTCTGCCAGCATTAGCAACACGCCGAACAGCAACAGAAATAGAAACAGGCGAGATAGAAAACGTTTCATTCTGTTGACGGTTCTAGCATGCCCACGTTTATTAGACTCGCGTCTTTGATACGTTTGCTAAGCACCTGTGAGAATTGTTGCACACCTTTTGAATTCAAATGGTGGTTGTCGTTAAATAGTTCTGGTCGTGTGTAATAGAGATCGGAGAAGTCCCAGTATTTGAGGTCGTATTCTGCCGCCAGCTTTCGAATCAAACGTGAACATTCTGGGTACTGTGATACTTCCTGCAACGTTGATCGATAGGGAGCCTGAAACAGGACCAACTGAATGTTTTGTTGTTTGCATAATTCAATCGTTTTGCGGACATATGCCGTCGGCAGTGATTGTGGCTCGTAGACAGCAGGCAGATCACGTTTTGAGGGATCGAATGGCGTGTCACGTTGCAGGCCTCCCTTGCGCTCGTCCAAGTAATCACTATTGCTTGGGGGAGCAAACAGCCGGTACTGAGACGAGAATTCCATCAATCTCAGGAAGGGGAGATATCGCCATGCTGCGTATCGAAGGTGACCGCAGTGATCAATCAGAGTCTGTCGAACGTTAGTGTTGTTGTCGTAGCACAACCAGATGTAGTCTTTGAAGGGGTAAGTGAATTTGTCCGCCAGCGACAGATAGTCGACCTGAAAAAGTACAGTCTGAACTGCATTCTGGTTAAGTAAATGCGACGTTAGCAGAAACTGATCCCCGGCTCCGGCACCACTGGCTCCGATATTGATCGATGTTGTCCCCAGAGATGCATCAATCACACGGGGGTCAACTGTCATTTCCACCCGAGACGATCCAACGTAGACGACATCAAACCGCTGGTTGTTCTGGCTACAGGCCCAGTGGTACTTGCTGCGTTTGTTGTGTGCTAGATCTTTGCTGAGGTAGTGAGCGATACCACTATTCAACACAAAAAAGATCAGTACAAAGAACGTCAGTCGAGAAAGAAAGTGCTTCAATGTTCGCTTAGATAGTTGATTGGGCAGGCGAGAATTAAAACTGAAAGTAGATGAATTCGCTTGGTTCGCGATAAAAAGCAAGCCAGACCACGATAGAGAAGATGGCTTGATACAGTCCCCATCGGATGACGACTGGCAGTCGATCAAAACTGTAACGATTCCAGCGAGAAATCCACTCTGCGGACAGTAATGCCACCACCAGCAGCAATGCGGGTTCGAAGCGGTATTTGCGAAACGCAACCAGCACGCCGCCGGGATGGCGGACACACTCGGTAGCCATGCGATAGATATATTCACCAGCCTGACCGATTGATTCGCTGCGGAATACGATCCATGTGACACAGATGGCTACAAAGGTCACGGCCATTCGCAATGCCTCACGGAGCGACGGCAACAAACGCCCGTCTGCGATCTGATCTGTCTGTTTTCCACTGAGTGGAATAAACAGGACAGGCATGATCAGAACAGCATTTAGTGCTCCCCAGACGACAAATGTCCAGTTGGCTCCATGCCATAGCCCGCTGACGACAAACACAATGATTAGATTTCGGGCGATAACCGCCTTGGGGACTCGGCTGCCGCCCAGCGGAATGAAAACGTAGTCACGAAACCAGGTACTGAGCGAAATGTGCCAGCGTCGCCAAAACTCAGCGACATTCCGTGAGAAATAGGGGCAGGCGAAGTTCTGCATCAGGTCAAAGCCCAGCAGCTTTCCGAGTCCGCGAGCGATGTCGCTGTAACCGGAGAAATCACCATAGATTTGAAACGCAAAAAAGAACGCGCCCATTGCCAGCGTCCAGCCACCCAGAGTCGTGTAGCCAGCAAAGATGTCATTCACGATGACCGCACAGGAATCGGCAACCAGCACCTTCTTGAAGAATCCCCACAGAATCAGTCGTCCGCCGGCCACGGCATTCGCATAGTCGAACCGATGGTCTTTGTAAAACTGAGGAAGTAGATGACTGGCTCGTTCAATCGGCCCCGCCACCAACTGAGGAAAGAAGGCCACAAACGTAAAGAACGCCAGTGCATCCCGCGTGGCTTTCATTCGGCCAGCGTAAATGTCCAGCGTGTAGCTGAGAGTCTGAAAGGTGTAGAAGCTGATGCCGACCGGCAGCACGATATTCAGCGTAGCGTAGTCGAGCGCTATGCCAATGTTGGCGAAAGCTGCCTGCAATTCTGCTGCGAAGAAGTTGAAGTATTTAAAGTAACCCAGTAGGCCCAGGTTGAACGTCAGGCTGCTGACCAGAATCCATTTTCGTTTTCGATCAGACGTAGAATTCTGAATCCCCAGTCCCGCTAAATAGTCGAAACAACTGCTGGCAAAAATCAGCCCCAGAAACCGCCAGTCCCACCAGCCGTAAAAGACATAGCTGGCAATCAGCAATACCAAATTCTGTAAATGCCGCCGACCGTTTAATAGCCAGTAAAGGGCAAAAACGATTGGGAAGAACAGAAAGAACTCGAGCGTGTGGAAGAGCAATGAGGTTATTCGTTTTCAGTAGGAAGGTTCTTAGCTTGAATGTGACATTCAGGACAGGTGAGCCGAAAGTTCCGGAACGTCCATCGGCTGTACAAGGTTCAAAATCCGTTCGCGATCTGCGTCCATGACGTTAAATTCGTAGAAGGGATTTACGTTCGCTGGCAAACGGTAGGACGAGTCTTCGTCGTGGTTGGCGATGACACCAACGCCCCAGTCGACATCGACCACGAAGGCCTTCTTGTCGCTTTCCGTGCGGAATCGTTGATAGGCCTTCCATGACGTGCCATTCCAGAAGTGAGTCGCCGGTCCCTGCTCGTAAGAATTTTCACGAGCGTGATGGATGGTCGGCAGACTGCAATAGTGCATCACGACAAATCCGGTATCCGCCAGCACTTTGACGGCGTTCTGAATGTCACGGTAGACCTGTTCTGCAAGGTGCAACCCGTCAACAAGCACGACGTCGAACTGTGTGTGTTCGATATCAAGCTGCCCGGCAAACAGTTGCTCAAAGAAGGCATCACTTGTCAGCGGGTAGGTGGCATGATTGACTCGCGATTCGACACCGGGATCGACCGACACCTTAAAATCCGCTTCAATCTTGTTGAAATTGTCTTCAGGATTTCGAACGCCGATTTCCAGATATCGTTTGTGGTCTGTGTTTTTCAGCAGTGCGTTGATGATGTGAAAACGCGCGTGGCTACGCCGGTGCATTCCTTCGGTTGCAGCCGCGCAATCGATGTATTGCTGTTCCAGCTTTGCGTTGAATTTCTGTATCGCAAATTTTGTAAACGGTATTTTCATAGTGACTTGTTCTGAAGTGTGGCGTGCCGGGTTTATCGGTGACGCCGCGATTGGTTGTGGCTGGACGCGTCAGTCTGCCAGATGGTTGATGGAATCGATCGACTGATAATGATCCAGGTGCGGCGCCAGCTTTTCTCGACTGTCGCTGATAGCCGCGCGCAGCAGCTTGATGTTCCGGGAGATGTTGGCAACACCACTGCCAAGGACACCGCGATTCAGGAATGCGGAACGAGACAGAACGTACAGATCACATGCGTTCAGTCGGCCGCGTTGACCACCGTGAATTCGGTGCCTCAGGACCCACGATTTGATACATCGTTCTCTGGTGTTCCAGTATTTGTCCGTACGAAGCTCACAACCGCCGGGAGCCGTTTCGTCGTGGTCAATTCGTAGTGATTTATCCAGCCAGTACGTCATTCCACGCGTGTTCATTCGCAAAAATAGTTCCTGGTCTTCTGCTGTTCTGGCGTACTGAAACAGCAACTCGTCGAAGCCTCCGGTTTGAGCAAAGAACTCTCGATCGAAGAAGACGGCGGCCGTAATCGAGTTCTTAAGTCGATGCAGCGACGAATCATGGAGCTGTGTGTCCGGGATGACGTGCTCCCGACCAGTATCCTGACCGTCGACGACTATCACCGGGCACAGACATTTTACCGTTTCGCCATGCGATTGCAGAACTTCCAGGCCGCGGGCACAGAAATCCGGTTCGGGTATCAGGTCGTCGTCAACGAATAGAACGACGTCGCCGCTACAGGCTTTGAATCCGTGGTTACGTGCAGTGCTGGCGTTCGGTTCGGTCAGGTGAATGCGCCGCAGCGGCAGAACGGAAGAATATTCGTCCACCCAATTCGGTACCGTGTTGTCAGGATTCTGGTCAACGACCAATACTTCAAAGTTTGTATGCGTCTGTTTGCCGAACGCGTCCAGCAACCGAGGCAGACTGTCGTTTCGCAGGTAGGTTGGAACGACGATAGAAAGTTTGACGGACATTAAACAGAAGCCGCGTTCAAAGTTTGGGCGAGAAGCGTTTCGATGCTGCGAAATGCTGAGATCGTTTCGTCGGGCGATGATTTGATCTGGCCCGTGACTTGTCCCGGTACATTACCGACCAGATGAAACACGGGAGCATCTTCAGGTGTTTGCACGGCTGACGCACGATCCCTTTTCGCAGACTGCATGCGATATTGTCCTTTGAGTTTCGGGACGACTCCAGGGATGAGTGGAAGCACCTGCGATTCCAGCACATTGCGAAACGGAGTTCCCAGGCGAATCAGGCGAGACACCATTCCGTCATCAGATGGCTGGTCCGGCCCGCCGACATAGGACACAGAAAACGAGGATCCAGTGATGTCACGGTAGACATCGAACAGAGTCTGCAGATTCCATTGATCCTGCGACACAACCGTAGTGATTGAGCCGTGCTTAAAATCGCCACGTGCTGCACTCAGGAACGCTTCCGCGACCGCATGACAAAAAACCGTTGTGCTGATGGCGCCGGCGTCACCGGTGGAAACAATTTTGCCCTGGTCGATCAGTGTCTTGAATTGTCCTGTGACCGATTGTAAGACTCCGTGGACCTGACCCAGACGTAGATGGCAGGCTCGAATTCCGTGTTGTTTTGCGAGTCGACTGACACACTTTTCCGCTGTGCGTTTCGTGCGTGCATAGCTGGTCCGAGCGAATCGATAGTCACGGAGTTGTGTTGAATCGATGGGCATTCCGAACGCAGAGATGCTGCTGGAGTGGATATAGGTGGCTCCTGGCTTCATGCACTTCATGACGGCATCAGCATTGGATTCGATCAGTCCGGCTAGTTTTTGCTGCTGCCCTGCTGGATAAGTGCAATCGACAACAGCGTCAACGTCCGAAAGCAGCGATTGGTTTTCGGCGCTGATGTTGGCGAAGTCGATCACGAACGAAGGAATGCCTGCCAGATCCAGCAGAATGGTCCCGTATCCAGACCGCGTAAAGCCCAGCAACTGCACGTCCGAGTGTCCGGACAGATATAGCGCAACCTCAGTTGCGATCTGTCCGTTGGCGCCAAGGATGGCCAGTTTTTGTGGTGTGTTACTGATCATTTGAGCCAAGACCGTCGTAGATTTGTTCGATCCACTGAGTCGTCAATTGTGATTCGGTGGCAGACGTGAAGTTGACCGTACCGTTATGAAGGCCGTCGATAAACGTATCCCACAATGCGACGAACGCCTGATTGATGCTTCTGGCCGAGGCAAACGCACTGTCGCCGCAGCTTTCCAGCAACATGTTCGGGCTGGTCGATGCTGGCGTCGAGATCACCAACGGTTTTGATGGTTTGCCAGGCACTCGGACTTTTGCTCGCTGAAATGTAAAGTCTAAACAGTCCGTGCGGTTTTCGAGGCGTGACAGAAATACCTTTACGGGAACATCGGGGCGACTGGCGAATGTTAGACGCGAACCGACTGACACCTGGTAGTCGATTCCGTCACGGACAATTCCGCTGACAGAATCTGTTTCAATCTTAGTGGCAGATGTTGCATACAGGATCTGATCCAGACTGTGGATTGCAGATTCGATGGTGATCCCGCCACCCGCACTGGCGGCTGACGCGCGGAACGAATTTGCACCACCCGAACTGAGCGAAAACGTGGCTTCCGTGAGTTGAACGGACTGTAGCGAACCAAACATCTCTGATTGGACGATGTGCCGTAATGTCTGAATGGTCTCGTAGGTCCGACGTTGAAATCCAACAGCGACCGCGTTGGCTGGAAATGCGGCTACTTCAGTTGTATGTTCGCTACTGGTTCGGGCAAATGGCTTTTCGACATAGGCAGCGACATTCTGCTGCACACAGGCGTCCATGTAAGATTTGCGGGCACCCAAAGGAATGGCGATCAGGCAAACGTCAACGTCTGCCAACGCGTTCAGTGCTGATTCCGGTGCCATGGGCCTGACGTTGTACATTTTGTGTAACAAATCAAGACGGCTGCGGCTGTGATCTGTGATCCACGAAATGCTGACTCCTGGTTTTGTCTTCAAAACCGGAAGGTGTGCGTCTTCCACGATTTTTCCAGCGCCGATAATCGCCACTCGAACGTCCCGTGTGCGATCCAGTTGCCGCAGGTCTGGAGATGATTCTGTACTGGTCAAGTGTTGCTTAGAAACTGAAGGAACGACTATCGGTGATTGCTGCTGCGGGAGGGGCGATTCCTGCCGGCCGCTATTAAAATTTGACGACGAACTCTGTTAATCATCGCCTTGCCAGGTCAATGCACAGGGTTTGCGTTGCGTGCCTGATTCCAGAATTCCTGCGACCACACTCAGATACGAATCCATTTTTAACCGCTCCATCATACTGACTGCTGCCGTCGCGAATTTTGTTCGGTGCCGATCAAAATTCTGTGCCAGATCCGCCATTGCGTCTGCCAGCTGATTGGGATTTTCGGTTGCAAAAGAGACGCCGATATCGAATCGCTTGCCAACTTCCCCCAGTCCGCCACCATCCGAGATCACCACCGGAACACCGAATTCCGCAGCGTCAAACAAGACACGTCCCAGAGGCTCAGCAAGGGATGGGATTAACAGCCCGTCGATGGCTGATAGTTCTTTCTCAATATTTGTCTGGTAACCACGAAACACAAATCGATGTGTCAATCCAGCTTCAGCAACGGCATGCTGATAGGCTTGTGTGTCGTCTGGTGTCAGGCCTTCTCCGATGACAACAAAGCGACTATCAGGTAAGCGATCTCCTAGTTTTTTGACGGCATCAATCAGAAGATAGTGTCCTTTCGATTTCGCGATCCGTCCCAGAATTCCGAAAGTGAAACGGTTTGAATCTACTGTCGGTCTGGCCGTCAGGCGTTCCGCATTTTTTCGTGCGTTTTCCGTTCGTGCGGGCTGCATTCCCTGATAC
>CAYZYB010000005.1:0-20338 GCA_964481505.1 uncultured Planctomycetaceae bacterium
GGATTCCACCGGCGCCCTGGAGCTGAAAGATATTCCGGAAAAACTGCTCGTCGTGGGCGGTGGATATATCGGCCTCGAAATGGGCTCCGTTTATGCCGCACTCGGATCTGCGGTCACCGTCGTCGAAATGTCGGGCGGTCTGCTTCCCGGCGCAGATCGCGATCTTGTCACGCCACTGCAAAAACGACTCAACACGCAGCTCGCAGCAATCCACGTCAACACAAAAGTCGCCAAACTCACGGCAACAGACGCTGGCATCGTAGCTAGCCTCGAAGGTGACGGCGTTGATCCGGAAATGACTTTTGATCGCGTGCTGATTTCTATCGGCCGTCGACCAAACAGCGCCAACTGCGGTCTTGAGAATACTCAGGTCAAAATCGATGAACGCGGTTTCATCGAAGTCGATCGCAACATGCGAACGGCCGACCCGAAACTCATGGCGATCGGCGATATCGCGGGCGAACCAATGCTGGCCCACAAAGCCACGCGAGAAGCCACGATCGCCGTTGAAACGCTGGCCGGTGAACCGGTCGAATTCGACAACATCGCCATTCCGGCCGTTGTGTTTACCGATCCGGAACTCGCATGGGCCGGACTGACCGAAGCCGAAGCGAAAGCCAAAGGAATCGAACACACAGCTCACCGATTCCCGTGGGCAGCGTCTGGTCGAGCTCAGGCGATTGGTCGCACGGAAGGCATCACCAAGCTGATCGTCGAACCGAAGCATGGCCGAGTTCTCGGAGTTGGCATTGTCGGTCCGGGTGCGGGCGAAATGATCGCAGAAGCGGTTATCGCCATTGAAATGGGGGCCACCGCAGAAGACCTATCCGGTTCCATCCACGCTCACCCAACACTATCAGAAACCCTGATGGAAGCCGCCGAAAGCGTCCACGGCCAGCCGACTCACTTCTATCGCAAGCCGAGGAAGAAGTAAGGAAACGACCATCTCGCTGAACTGGTGTGTTTCTTTTGCGAAGGCCGTTCGCAGAAAATCGCTGGTGGCCTGCTGTTTGAGAATGGTTTTACCGATGGCGATCGGACCGAAGATGGCAGGACAAGGTCTGTCGTTCGGAGTGACCTTGCGGCTCCAATGAACCGCGGGAACGGCCGAAACCGGCCGCATCTGTTGAACGCCGACACTTCGGTCAAAGACAAAGTGCAAGCAAACCGACTCATCGCAGGATGAATCTGGACAAGCTCCTGAGTGTGCACCTCACCGCAAACGACTATGAATCCATAGCAAACCCTGCTGATTCTGGAGCAAAAGTTTGTCCGCTAAGACGATTCACACGCAAGCCTGAAGGAGTGTATGGCCAGATCTTTTTCGTTCGAATCGGAGACGACTGGAGAGTGTCACCAACTATTGAACAGGTACCGACGGACGCTCAGAATCAGACTTCGGTCAAAGTGCTGTGGGATTGGCCCGGCAAGCAGAATTAACGCTCACATTCGAAATCACAGTGGAGCGATTCCGCCCATCGGTTTGCCTGCTTGGTGCACAGAACATCTGACGGTGGGACGAGTCAGTAGCCAAATGTAGGTAATCAATGATGTTGCGGTGTCACCCAAATTACTTCCCCAAATGTGGGCGTTGCCCGCTGAGTTCCAGCGTTCAGCAGATGTTGGGCCGAAAGCCACACAAAACGGGTCTGAGTTCGGGAAATTCGATTCCTGCCTCCGAGAAGAAGCGGCTGGTTTTTTGGGCTTCGGAGATGCCGATCTAAAGGGCTTCCAAAAGATCGAAGGCCGACTAAGATACCGCCGAAAACTGTATAAACGCGGTGCGAGGGACTCAGTGGGATGCTCGCTCTTCGTTATTGAGTGTCGCGGCAGGAACCCAGATCCCCTGGCCCATCCAGACTGCTTGCGGCGGTGATAGGACTTTCACTCCGGCCGTTAATTGATCGGCTGGAATATTTCGTCGAAATTGAACCGGGCGAATGCACCGAATAACCAAAGGGCTCAATGTTCCCATCACGGGTGAGCCGGATCAAACCGTTGTCGACGGACCTGCGATCACAAAGGTCGCACTGATCGGCCCCGATTACGTTGGCATGAAACCGACGATGCTGGTCGCCCCTGGTGACACAGTGAAGTTGGGGCAACCCGTTTTTACCGACAAGAAAACGGAAGGCGTTGTCTTTACGGCACCTGCGGCTGGCAAAGTGCTGGAAGTCAATCGGGGTGATCGGCGGGCGTTTCAATCGCTGGTGATTGAAGTCGATGGTGATGACGCCGTCGAATTCGACGCTCCCGGCGAAGGTGACATGGACTCCGTCACGCGGGAAACGATTACCACACTTCTCGCGGAAAGCGGACATTGGGCCACCCTGCGAACACGGCCGTACAGCAAGGTGCCAGTCGTAGGCACGGTGCCGAATTCAATTTTCGTGCAGGCCATGGATTCCAATCCACTGGCCGCGAATGTTGCTCCTCTGATTCGGGAGCGTGAACGTGACTTCCGTTTTGGCATACTGGCACTGACAAAGCTGACAGACGGCACTGTCTATGTTTGCCGCCGTCCGGCTGAACCGTTTCCAGCGGAAGAGCACCCGCAGGTCAAAGCGGAAGAGTTCGAAGGACCGCAC
Organism: uncultured Planctomycetaceae bacterium; assembly: GCA_964481505.1. Classification (GTDB taxonomy): domain Bacteria; phylum Planctomycetota; class Planctomycetia; order Planctomycetales; family Planctomycetaceae; genus Fuerstiella. Next base: position 2,589 of record CAYZYB010000005.1, read on the forward strand.
CCGGCTGGGCTTCCCGGGACCCACATTCACAAGCTGGATCCCGTTGGTCCGAAAAAGACGGTTTGGACGATCAACTACCAGGACGTCATCGCCATCGGGCATCTGGTTTCCACAGGAAAAATCGATACGTCGCGAGTGATTTCCGTTGCCGGACCAGCCATCACGACGCCGCAACTCCTGAAGACTCGCGTCGGCGCGTGTATCAGCGAACTCATTGGTGGGAGACTTGCCGAAGGCAATACACGCGTCATCAGCGGCAGCATGCTTAACGGACGTCCTGCTGGAGGCCCGTTCGATTATCTCAGCCGGTACCACCTGCAGGTGGGTGCTGTTCTGGAAGGCGACGAACGCGAATTCCTGGGCTGGGTTTCACCGGGCTCCGACAAGTTTTCGATTCGCCGTGTCTTTTCTTCGGCATTGAATTCGGCGAAGCGATTCGCGTTCACAACATCCACCGGCGGCAGCAAACGCGCCATGGTGCCGATTGGGATGTACGAACAAGTCATGCCACTGGACATTATCCCGACGTTTTTGCTGCGTTCGCTGATTGTGGGAGATTCCGAACAGGCACAGGCACTGGGCTGCCTCGAACTGGACGAAGAAGATCTCGCGCTGTGCACGTTTGTTTGCCCGGGCAAGTACGAATATGGACCAATTCTGCGAGAGACCCTGACGAATATCGAACTGGAAGGCTAACCTCCTTCGCTGCTGCTCGGTCGTCTTTCGACCATCGATCAGCATACGATTCAGAACACAAGACACATTCCTTTTGTGAGCGATAGCTCAAGGCAGACCGGCCGTGCCGGCTCGGATGAATCCGAATGAAATTCCTGAGAGACAAACTCGACCAGTTGGAGCCGATCTTCCACAAAGGAGGGAAGCTTGAACGGCTGTATCCGATCTACGAAGCGATCGATACGTTCCTGTACACGCCGGGGGAAACCACGAAGGGCGCGTCCCATATTCGTGACGGCATGGATCTGAAGCGAATGATGATCTTTGTGGTCATCGCGCTGACGCCCTGCATTCTGATGGCGTGTTACAATACGGGAGCCCAAACACACGTTGTTGCGGCCAAAGCGGTGACCGCTGGTGTTGCAGCGGAAGACGTTGTATCACAACTTGGCTGGCGAGCTTCAATCGTTAGCATGTTCGGCTGGACGCCCGCAGGTGGCGGCAACCTGTTCTACAACTTCCTGCACGGTGCTCTGTACTTTGGCCCCGTGTTTCTGGTCACGCAGGCCGTTGGTGGGACTTGGGAAATGCTGTTTAGCTGCGTTCGCAAACATGAAATTAACGAAGGCTTTCTTGTCACTGGAATGCTGTTTCCGCTCACGCTGCCCGCAACGATTCCGCTGTGGCAGGTGGCTTTGGGAATCAGCTTTGGTGTTGTCATCGGCAAAGAGGTTTTCGGCGGCACGGGCAAGAACTTCCTGAACCCGGCACTGACCGCTCGAGCGTTCCTGTACTTCGCTTACCCAATTCAAATCACCGGTTCCACCGTTTGGGCGGGGATGGTTGATTCCGTAAGTTCCCCAACGCTGCTGACAGCAATGAGCAACGTGCAGGGAGCTTTGCCAAACGGCGAATCCTTCAAGGCGATCGTTTCCGGCGAACTCGGTGGCCTGTCGCTCATGCAGGCATTTCTGGGCAACATTCCGGGATCAATGGGAGAAACATCAACGCTGGCGTGCCTGCTGGGAGCGATCTTCCTTATCGTCACCGGCGTTGGCTCCTGGAGAATCATGGCTGGCGTGCTCATCGGTTCCATGGGACTCGCAACTGTGTTGAACGGCGTCGAAACTGCGACCAACGCGATGTACCAGATTCCACCAGTGTGGCACTTGTGTACTGGAGGCCTGGCGTTCGGCCTGGTCTTTATGGCAACTGATCCGGTTTCTGCAGCGATGACTGACAAAGGCCGTTGGATCTACGGAATCCTGATCGGGATGATGACGATTACTGTTCGAGTGCTAAACCCGGCGTTTCCCGAAGGCATTATGCTGGCCATTCTTCTGGGCAACGTGTTCGCTCCGGTGATCGACTCCGTCGTCGTTCAGCAAAACATCAGTCGGAGGCTCGCACGCAATGAAGTCTGAAATACAAAAGACGTTTCAAGTCGCCGTAACACTTTGCCTTGTCTGCTCAGTGACCGTTTCTACCCTTGCCGTTGTCCTGAAAGACCGTCAGGACCGGGCCAAAGAGGAGTTTCGTCAGCAGAGTATTCTTGCTGCCGCTGGACTGTGGGAAGAAGGCGAAAACCCTGGCGAATTGTTTAACGATTCCATTACACCGATCGGAATCGACCTGGAAGATTTCAAGCCGGAAGACGGTGACCTAACGGCGGCCAAATTTGATCTCGGCAAGTCTATGCGAGACCCGGAACTTCATCGCGTCGTTCCTCAGCAAGACGATGTCGCTGGGCTCAAGAAGATGGAGAGATACTCCATCGTTTACCGAGTCCCCAGGAGTGGTCCACTGGAAAAAATCGTCATCCCGATTCGCGGCCGAGGACTATGGTCAACACTGTATGGCTTTATCGCCCTTGACGTTAAAGACATCAGCAATGGTCCGCAAAGCATCAAAGTCGCTGGCCTGACCTACTATAAGCATGGCGAAACCCCAGGCCTGGGCGGTGAAGTTGAAAACGAATTGTGGCGAGCAAAATGGCCTGGAAAACTTGTGTTCGACGAACAATGGGGCGTTAAGGCAGAAGTTTCCAAGAGTGCTTCGACCGAATACCAGGTCGACGCCCTTTCCGGCGCCACGCTCACATCAAACGGCGTGACCAACATGTTGAAGTTCTGGCTTGGCAAAAAGGGCTTCGGCCCCTATCTCAAGACACTTGCCAGCGCGGCGGCTCCAGAGGAACCGAACACCGCAATGCTGGACGCCACCAACGCACACTAGCTCCCAACATCCGATTGAACGTACTTCAATCAGGAATACCTGACATGGCAGACGAACCAAATCCAAAGAAGATCCTCACGGATCCTCTGATCAACAATAATCCAATCGCACTCCAGATCCTTGGTCTGTGCAGTGCCCTGGCCGTTACCGTAAAACTGGAAACATCGCTCGTGATGGCAATTGCCGTGACGCTTGTGACCGGATGCTCCAGTGCAGCGATCTCCCTAAAGCGGACAGAGATTCCCGGAAGCATCCGCATCATCTACCAGATGACGATCATCGCATCGATGGTCATCATGGTAGACCAGATTCTGCAGGCGTTCACTCCGGGACTCAGTCGTCAACTTTCGGTCTTTGTCGGACTGATCATCACAAACTGCATCGTCATGGGACGAGCAGAAGCGTTCGCGATGAAAAATGGCCCGTGGCTGAGTTTTCTCGACGGAATCGGAAACGGCCTGGGTTACGGTCTGATCCTTCTGACGGTTGGTTTCTTCAGAGAGCTCCTTGGCTCCGGAAAGCTGTTCGGCATCAACGTGCTGACACCGACAACCGAAGCTGGCTGGTACCCTCAAAACGGCCTGATGCTGATCGCTCCCAGCGCATTCTTCTTAATTGGCATGATCATCTGGGTCATTCGAACAATAAAACCTGAACAGGTTGAGGCGGAATAGTCATGGATTTCGAACGATACGCAAACATCTTCGTCGACGCCGTCTTTCCGGGAAATCTGGCTCTGGCCCTGTTCCTCGGAATGTGCACCTTTCTGGCCGTGTCCAAGAACGTCAAGACTGCTTTCGGCCTTGGGATTGCGGTGACCGTCATTCAGACGATCACCGTTCCGATGAACAATATTATTTACCAATATTTGCTCCAGCCGGGAGCCTTAAGCTGGACGGGAGTTGACTCACTCGCAGAACAGGATCTGATGTTCGTCGGACTGATCTGCTACATCGGCGTGATTGCCGCGATGGTTCAGATTCTGGAAATGGTACTTGATAAGTTCTTCCCGGCGTTATTCCAGGCACTCGGCATTTTCCTTCCGCTGATCACAGTCAACTGTGCCATCCTTGGTGGCTCACTGCTGATGGTGGAAAAAGGTCTGGCTCTGGACGAAAGCGTCGTTTACGGATTTAGTTCCGGATTCGGCTGGGCACTGGCCATTGTCTGCCTTGCGGGCATTCGAGAAAAAATGAAATACAGCGACGTTCCGGCGGGACTTCGCGGTTTGGGAATCACGTTCATTACGGTTGGTCTGATGGCGCTCGCATTTCAGACTTTCTCTGTCATTAAGTTCTGATCATTGCCAGCGTCCTCGCTCGGCCTCAATAACCGCCTTCCTTATTTCGGATTGGCTGTTCACGAATCATAAAGCTGTCGGTAGATATCATGGGCACAATCATACTTGGCGTTTTCATGTTCACCGGTGTTGTCGCAGCACTAGTGGCACTGATCGTCGCGGCTCGAGCCAAACTTGTGGCGACGGGTGACGTTTCGATCGTGATCAACGAACAGAAAACGATCGCCATCCCGGCTGGTGGCAAGCTACTCAACGCTCTCGCTGACGAAGGAATATTCATCTCTTCAGCCTGTGGTGGTGGCGGTACCTGTGCACAGTGCAAAGTCAACGTACTCGAAGGTGGCGGCGACATCCTGCCCACAGAAAAGACTCACATCAACAAGAAGGCCGAACGAGAAGGCTGCCGACTGTCCTGCCAGGTTGCCGTCAAGCAGGACATGAAAATCGAAGTCCCGGAAGAAGTCTTCGAAACCAAAAAGTGGAAATGTAAAGTTCGATCCAATCGCAACGTTGCCACCTTCATCAAAGAACTCGTGCTTGAGCTTCCCGAAGGCGAAGACGTTGGCTTCAAGGCCGGTGGGTACATTCAAATCGAAGCACCTCCCCACGTTGTCAATTACAAAGACTTCGACATCGAAGAGGAATACCATCCGGACTGGGACAACTTCAACGTCTGGGACAATATCTCGACCGTCGACGAAACGGTTATTCGAGCTTACTCGATGGCGAACTATCCAGGCGAAAAGGGCATCATCATGCTCAACGTCCGTGTTGCCAGCCCGCCACCGCGATCTCCCAAAGGCACGCCACCAGGCAAGATGTCTTCCTACATCTTTAACCTGAAGCCCGGCGACGAAGTCACAATCTCCGGTCCATACGGTGAGTTCTTCATCAAAGAAACGCCCGCTGAAAAAATCTACATCGGTGGTGGTGCGGGAATGGCTCCCCTGCGGTCGCATACGTTCGAGCTGTTCAAGAACATGGATACCGACTGCAAAGTATCCTACTGGTACGGTGGTCGAAGCGTGCGAGAGTTGTTTTACCTTGACGAATTTGAGGAACTCGAGAAGAAGCACGACAACTTCAAGATGCACATCGCATTGTCGGATCCTCAGCCGGAAGACAACTGGACGGGGCTCACTGGATTTATTCACCAGGTACTTCACGACGAATACCTGGCAAAACATCCAGCACCGGAAGACTGCGAATACTACATTTGTGGCCCGCCGATCATGCTGAAGTGCGTCCAGGACATGCTGGCTGACCTTGGGGTCGAACCGGAAAATATCGCATACGACGACTTCGGTGGCTAAATATAACTGCAACCGACTGTGCAGTGGGGTGTAGTCGCGGAAAGTTGCGAAGCTGCAAAGGTTGGCCGGGGTTGGAGCGAGGCACGAGCGAAACTCCGGGATTTCCTTCGTGGGCTCAGTCCAACCCTGCCCACCCATTTCAAATGCAACAATTTTCTTCCACAATTTGCGTAGTGTGAGTCCGTTGTCGCTTTGGCTGATCGCCCCTTAAAACCGGTGACATTCCGGTCGGCCTTCGGCTTTGTTGGCCTGCAGAGGTGAATCAAACAGAGCCCTCGGTACAATTCGTGCTAGGGTTTTTCCGTTCTCTGACGTGGATTTCAACGTGCGGCTTCTGCTTTTATTCATCCTGATCAGCACAGTGCAGATCGCCGACACAGTGGCGCAACCGTTGAAGATCAATGGTTCCACGATGGGAACCTACTATGCCATCGTGGTTGATTCCCCGGCTCAGGGAATCGTTGCGGACGAACTACAGGCACAGATCGAAGCTCGGCTTACTGCGATCAATCAGCAGATGTCGACGTGGGATAATAACTCTGAGATTTCAACGTTCAACGCGTCGACGTCCACAGACTGGTTTGATGTCTCCCTGGAATTTGCCAACGTAGCTGTGGAAGCGAAGCGAATCCACGAACTAACGGATGGAGCCTTTGACCCAACTGTTTCTCCATTGATCGACTTATGGGGCTTCGGCGACCGAAGAAAAAAAAACATCCCGACCAGAGCCGAGATCATTGACGCGAAGAAGACGATCGGGATGCGGCACCTGAGCGTCCGGACGGAACCGCCGAGCCTAAAGAAAGCCGTCCCGGAACTACAACTGAACCTGTCCGCCATCGCCAAAGGTTACGCCGTGGATGCCATTGCAAACTTGCTTACAAACGCAGGTCTGAAATCCTTCGTCGTCGATATTGGTGGGGAAAATCGCACAGGGCTCGCCAAGGCATCCGGCAACCCGTGGAAGATCGGCATCGAATCTCCACTTGGCGGACTTCATCGAGTCCTGCCACTCACCGAATCATCGATTGCGACATCCGGAGACTACCGTAACTTCTTTGACATAGACGGAGTTACGTATTCCCATGCGATTGCCCCGAATACTGGATGGCCTGTCAAAAATCCGCCAGCATCTGTTTCTGTGATCCACAAATCCTGTATGACTGCCGACGCCTGGGCCACCGCATTGATGGTCCTTGGCAAGGAGCGGGGTTTAAAGGCTGCAGAAACAAATCAGCTTTCTGTTATGTTTCAGGAAGTCTCCGGTGAACGCATCAAAGAATCCACCTTTGGTTCTTTCGACAATCCTTCGGAAACTGATGCCGAAACAATCAATGAAACATCTTCAACCAGCGTTGCTGCCCCGGTCTCTGCTGACCCTGAAGAAGTCGACAAAGCAAAATCGGCCACCGCGCGTTGGTTTCCTTTTGCTGCTGCTGCCGTGATCTTTCTTATTGCTGTCGCGGGCATGGCCATAGGAACAATCCTGCAAAACAAGTCGATCAAAGGCAGTTGCGGCGGACTGGCGTCGATGCCCGGAAGTGAAGGGAAGTCAATTTGTGAACTGTGCACGATCCCGAAAGACGAATGTACCAACACAGAGTTGCGAGAAATGATGCAGGCCGCGAACGCTCAGGAATGTGATGAGCACAATAGTTGATCAGCAAACAACAGAAGTTCGGGCATGAGTTCCTCCGACCACGAAAAAATCGGTGACATCGCTCTCGTCAACGAGCAGCGAACACTTATTCGCAGCCTCAGCGGATTCCGTAAAAAGAATCACAAGGTCCCGGACGAGTGCAACGATCGCACACAAGCGTTCGTCGCAAAACTTGCGAACGAAGAACTGGGCGAAGATCTTGACGCTCGCTTTGCAGAATTCCGCAAGCATCTTGGATTCAAACGAGTCGACTTAGCCGTGTCTGATCCCGATTGCGGCACAGGAGTCATCTCCACGCCGTGGTTTGAGTATCGAATTACTGTCGCTCAGGCAACGGACGACGCAACGGAAGCCATTTTTCGTCGGCAGGTGACGGAATTTCGCAAAACAGCGTCGCTGCTGTCATCCGAATTCGCGACCGTATTTGGCAAGTTGTTTAACACCGTCGAACTTGCCCCTCCCGAGCCAATCGACATCGAAGCATTTATCGACAGCATCGAAGATCGAGAGAACTCGGACCTAAGCCTGGAATTCGACCGATCCGTCACATGGTGTCAGCTTACAACGCCAAGAATCCCAGGCATCCTTTGCGTCGAAACCGATTGCGTTGCGCTCACCACGCCGCAACCGGAACTCCCATCCCAACTGCTCGAAGCGTTCTTCAGCTTTCGAGATCAGCTCACCGGCATTGAGTGCTTTTGAGTCCGCTTGCAGCCGTAAACAGCCAGTGCTTTGTTGTTGGATGTGTGTTTTTCTTTATTCAAGACACAGGTCGCCGTCGCACGAAATGATCGCAGATTCTGCGAGGCCCTATCCGCCGGGAACGGTCAGCGGCCGGCCATTGTCATCGGGCCCCAAATTCAAAATGAAAGGAACAGCTCGCGTTGCCCATTCGTCAGCATCCGGGTATCCCGCGGCAGCTTCTCCGAAACAGCTCCGCAACATCTCGGTATCAATGATACCTGGGTTCAATGGTACGGCCGCCATGCCCGGCGGCAATTCTTCCGCCAACGCCTGAGTCATTCCTTCAATGGCCCACTTGCTTCCGCAGTACGGAGCCACCTTTGCTGACACCGAACGCCCCCATCCGCTGCTAAAGTTCACGATCACTCCATGTTCACGCTCAACCATTGCCGGAACAAAATGACGAATCACGTTCGCGGTTCCATTGATGTTAACGGCTGTCAGTGCATCGAATTCGCCAGCCGTCACTTCCCAAAGTACGGTGTTCCTGTTGATCATCGCCGCATTGTTGATCAGAAGTTCCGGCGGGCCAAATTTCGATAAACAATCACTCGCCCATTTACGAACGGCGGCGTCTTCCGCGACGTCAACACAGGAAATGAAATGCTCCGCCCCAAGATTCTCCTGAAGAGAAGACACTGCAGCTTCTGACCGCGCGCAGCCGCAGACGGTATGGCCGGCATCTGCCAGACGTACTGCCATCGCTTTTCCCAGCCCCCGAGACACCCCTGTGAGAACTACGACCGACATCGAAAACTCCAAATCATCAACCAAAACTCAAAAAACAGGGCACAACTGTGATCCGCAAAATACTGTATCCCATCGCGTTACGTCAATTGCGCCAGCAGTTTCGGAATCCGGTGAAATACGTGATCCATAGCCATAAGCTATCTCGTTTGAATGTTACAAAATCGCCCCTGCATTCTGTCACGAAGGCATCACGATGAAAGTTCCTCCAGGCTGGGACATACCACTTGAGATCCGTGTCAACCTTGGAAACCGGTCTGGCCGCCAGCGCGAAGTCGTGGCCGACGGTCATGTCGTTGTCGTCCTGCACAGAATTCCCAAGCCTCGAAGTCGGCAGCGCGAAGGCATCTATTTCTGGCGGTGTCCTTCGGGAGAGTGGCGAACGACGGACCGCGGACAACCGAAACCGGTCCTGCAGAAACTCATAGATGACTACGAGGAAGCGATCGAAGCCCTGGGAGAAAAACACGACGTTGCAACGACGGCATCCGAACGATTCGCGATCCTGGAACGTGTGGGCCCGGTCAATCGAGCCATCCGTAACCTGGCAGACACTCTGGCGAAAGCACGGGACACCATCGAATGTCCCGATGCCAAAAAGGAATTGTCAGAGTACTGCGAACATGCGCAGGACGCCGCACGAAACAGCGACTTGCTGCAGGGAGATGCGAAGAACGCCATAGATTTTCATATCGCTCGACAGGCAGAAATTCAGGCCGCCCATTCAAGAGAGGTAGAACGCGCCAGTCATCGGCTGAACACAATGGCCGCGATTTTTCTTCCGTTAACTGCCGTCGCCAGCTTGTTCGGCATGAACCTCCACAGTGGCCTCGAAGACTCACCACCATGGTTATTCTGGGTCATCATGCTTGGAAGCGTCGCCGCCGGATTCCTTGTCAGCGAAGCCCACGTCGCCATGAAGCTCCGATCACGAAGCAAATAGTAGAGAGCAACTGCGCGAAAGCCTCGCGCGGGGAAGTCCACTGAATCACCTTTTAACCCGTTGCCGCCGGTGAGCTTCGACAACGGGTTTAGCTTTCGTGACTGTTTAGCCAAACATGAGTTCCGCGATCTGGTTCGGATTTCCCATAAGGGCGTCGAGCATGTTCAATGATTCCGGAAAATCGGACGTGTCTGCATTTGATACGGAGACACTTGGAGCTTCGGTCACGTCAGCAATTTCTGACGAAACGGCCTTGACGGTAGCCTGCTGACTGTCGGATTCTTCCAGGCTCGTCAGTGATGACAGCACTATCAAATCCGTCAATTGAGACTCGGAACCGACAGCAGCGACTTCGACGGTAAACGAAGCTGGAGCACTCCATGGCCCGACGATGCCGGTCGCAGAAATCGCTCGCACCCATGCGCGGTGCGGGCCATTTTCCAGAGCCGTTGCTGGCGTAAATGATGTTTCTGCCTGAGTCACGTCGATCACGACTGAGCTGGCGTCTCTAATAAGCACTTGATACGTCGCCGCTCCAGCGGCGGTGTTCCATGTGATCGTCGGAGTACCGCCGACTGTGTCAGCCAGGGCGGCGATCTGCACATCAAGCATTGGCGGCGGATCGATGGTGCCGGCGCTGTTGACGGTGAAATCGAACGGCCGACTCCACTGACCGTCCGCAAACAGATCGGTGGCGGCATCAATCGCCTTTACCCAAACACGGTAGTTGCCAGCTGGCAACGGTGTGGCTGCATCAAATGACGTCGCCGTCACATCATCTTCACGAATGACCACCTCGTTTGTGTCGGAGTTCTCAACGTGCAAAACGTAACGGCCAGCTCCCGAAACCTGCTGCCATGTTATGTTTCCTGGTGCCACAGAAAGAATCTCGGAACGTATTCCGACATCCTGTCGTGCGCTCCAGCCACGGTTGCCGATCGCGTCGGAACTACGAATCCACCATGCCTCCACACGTTCCAGGTCCTGAGTTGGCGTGTAGGTCGTTCCAGCAATGTCGTCAACGCGAATGTCGCCGGAAGCGGTCCTGATGAAGATTTCATACCCCGGAGCATTAGGTATCGGATCCCATTGAAATCTTGGCTGTGCGACAAAGGAAGGCGTCACCGGAGCAACGACGGTTGGCTGGACATCAAAGACGACAGGAGCCGACCACGGGCCAGCTCCGCCGTTGGCTCCGAATGCTCGAACCCAATACCTGTAGAACCCTGGATCCAGATCCTGTGCCGGCGTGAATGACGGATCGGTAACCATGGTTCCCGCAAGAATGCGAGAAACGGCCGGGAAGCTACGAGTGACCCAGACTTCGTAACTGACAGCCCCCGTTACAGCGGGCCATGTCACAGTGGGACTAGCCGACGCCGCCACCCCGGGCACGGGATTGATGAAGGTCTCTTCCGTGAATTCATTGTCATTGATCAGTCCACGACCCTGTGCATCCGCAATTGTTGAGTTGGTTGTCTCGGAAATGTCCACGAAGAAATCCTCTGAGGCTTCTCCGATATCGTCGTCAATGGTGGTAACGGTTACGGTCTGAGTCAGGCTTTCGCCGGGATTAAACGTGAGCACCGCGTCGGTGATGGCATTGAAGTCTCCGGGAGCTTCGGCCATACCGTTTGTCGTGGACAGCGTCACTGTCACCGGACTTAACGTCGCCTCACTGATTGAAACGGTGAACACAGAATCCGCCCCTTCACTGATTCCGCCAGCGTCTGAGATACTGACTGCCACAACATCATCGTTAACAATTGTTCCGTCGCCGGTTCCGTCCAGAATCACCGCATTTACAGGATTGCTAAGCTGTAGAGTCAATGTTTCATCGAGTTCCATCACGTCGTCATCGGATGTCGCGACGATGACCGTCTGCGTGAGGGACCCCGTGGACGTAAAGGTCAACGTCTGGCTGACACTGGTGTAATCGGTCGCCGACTCGGCAGTGCCGTCCGCGGTGGCAACGTCAACAGTCACATCCTGATTGACGAGTGGTGCCTGCGACAGCGTGACAATGAACTCCAGCCCGAGGCCCTCGGTGATCGTTGCATCGCTGATAGAAACGATAGCACCGTCATTGTCGGAGATCGTTGCTTCACCCTGCCCATCACTGATGGCTCCGTTAACTGGATTGCTCAGATCAACGGTAAACGATTCATTGAATTCGCCATCCGTGTCGTCAATGGTTGTTACGGTTACGTCCTGAGTCAGTGATTCGCCAGGATTGAACGTCAGAGTTTGAGTTGTCTGTGCTGTGAAGTCGTCTGGCGAGATTGCGCTGCCGTTGGCTGTTGAAAAGTCGACCGTCACAGGCGCAAGCGGTGCCTGGTCGAGTGATACCGTGAATACCGCATCGGTGCCTTCGACAATCGTGGGAGCGTCAGAAATACTGATGGCCGGAACATCCTCACTAACAATGGTGCCGTCGCCGATACCGTCACTGATCACACCGTTTGTGGCGTTGCTGATCTGCACGGTGAAGTTTTCGTCCGCTTCAACGTCGGTGTCATCAGTGGTCTGAACGCGAATTTCCTGAGTCAGAGATCCGGTTGACGTAAACGTCAGTGTGCCGGATGCTGAATCCAGATCCGTACCGGCTTCTGCCGTGCCGTCGACTGTCATAAAGTCAACGGTGAGATCCTGCCCCGCCTGTGGCAACACATCAAGCGATACCGTAAAGACAGCTTCCTGACCTTCGTTGACCGATACCGCGTCACTGATGGAAATTGTGGGTAAGTCGTTGTCGGTAATCGTCACCGAAGCGGATCCCGAACCTGTCGCAATCGTACCGCCCGTTGGGCTGCTTAACGAGACCGTAAAAGCTTCGATGTCTTCGACGTCTGCATCGTCAATGGTTGTGACAGACACGTCTTGAGTCAGCGATTCGCCAGGATTGAACGTCAGCGTCTGAGTTGCGATCGCTGTGTAGTCGCCGGGATCCTCGGCCGTACCGTCGGTCGTGGAAACAACGACCGTCACAGGCGCAAGTGGGGCCTGATCCAGTGAGACGGTGAACACCGCGTCTGTGCCTTCGACGACATCAGCTGCGTCGGCAATGGAAATTGCAGGAACGTCGCTGCTGGTGATCTGCCCGGTGGCCTGAGCAGTCGTGATGGAACCGTTAACGGCAGAACTCAAATCGACCGTGAAATTCTCGGCAGCTTCCACATCGTCGTCGTCAGTCGTGATGACCGTGATCTGTTGAGTCAGGCTGCCACCAACCTCGAATGTCAAAGTTCCGCTGTTGGTTGTGAAGTCTGAACCGCCCGCAGCTGAGCCGTCTGTTGTCGTGAAGTCGACGGTTAGCGTGCGAGCCGGCGCCTGATCAAGCGTTACTATAAAGACGGAGTCTGTGCCTTCGGCAACGGTGGCTGCATCGGCGATTGAAATATTAGGATCGTCGTTGGCCAGGATCGTTGCGGACCCGGTATTGCCCATACCTGTACCGCCGGTGACCGAAACTACCGATAGAGTGAACGCTTCATCATCTTCAGACAGTGTGTCGTCTGTTGTCATGACGGTCACATCCTGAGACAAAACGGCGGTTCCCATGGCAAACGTCACCATTTGAGTCGTCACCGCCGAAAAATCGGTGGCGGCTTCGGCGGTTCCGTCCACGGTCGAGACAGACACAGTCACATCCCCGTTGATGGGAGCCTGGTCCAGAGTCACACTGAAGACGGCATTGCCACCTTCTGTGACATCCGCGGAATCCGTGATTGTCACGGTGGGTACATCATCGTTGAGAATCGTACCGGTTCCCTGAGCGGTCGTGATTGTGGCATTGGTGGCTGAGGTTAGATTGACCAGTACCGTTTCATCAGTTTCGACATTGCCGTCCTGGGTTGTCTCAACAGTAATCTGCTGCGTCAGCGGCCCGCCGGGATTGAAGGTCAGTGTCTGCGCGGCCTGGGCCGCGTAGTCGCTGTCAGCGATGGTGGCCGTGCCATCGGCTGTGGAATAGTCGACCGTGACTACACCACTGGGATCTTCGTCCAGCGTGACTGTAAAGACAGAGTCGCCGCCTTCTGTGACATCGGCAGCATTAGCGATCGACACAAGCGGTACGACGAATTCGTCGACTGTTGCACTGATGGGCGTGAACTCGGTCAGATTCGGAGGAGTCCCGGAACGCGTGAAGTTGATTGTTGTGGAACCCGTAAACCCGGCATTCACGATGAAGTTCGCGCTGAAGATATCCAGTGGCAGAGCGGTCGCTCCCGGCCATTGACCAGAAGAGTCGGACCATGTGACCAACACGTAGCGATCGGTTTCAGCACTGTCTGCTCCGGTGTCAGCATCACCAGGAGCGGTCCCTTCCGCCTGCTCTCCGGCGAGAATCAAATTGGTTGCGAAGACGTTGGTTGTGTCAACGAATGTCAACGCACTTGAATCGTAATGCAACCGTACACCAAGCGTGGTCGTCAAAATCTGCGCTGGATCGCCAAGATCGTCGGTTGTGGAATACTGTACATCAATGCTGACGGCGTTGCCTGGAACAACATCCTGATTCAGCGTTCCGGCGGTCGGTCCAACTACCTGAGCCGCCAGAAGAGCACGGTCTTCCAGTCGTTCTATAGCAGCGGCGCGCACCTGCCTGCGAGTGCGGGATCGACGAGCAGATACCAGGGCGGAGCGAAACGACTGCAACCAAATAGCTTTAAACATAAGAAGAACCCGTTTTGATTGGACAGGAGCAATTCTGAACATGTGTTCAGTTGTATTGCGATACCGGCTGTGGAAACGTGATGGACAATAGATGACAGACAATACGTCGTGTTGCTTTAGGTGATTTAAGTCACAGGCGTAGAATTGAAAAAACAGAGAAAATTTCAGTGACACACCGGACCAGGGCAGTGGACAAACGTTCAGTGGTGGCCCGCTTTTAGAAAAGATGTCCTGCTGGAGTCAGAGTGCCCGCTGTCGCCCATTCTGCCATGACAAGATCGACCGAGTCCGTTTCAGCCGTGTGTTGTTCTGAGTACTGTGTCGTATCTGCCTCCGTGCCGTCTGCGACAGCCGTCTGTTCTGTCGCGGATGTTGTTTCCGCTGGCGCTGGAGCCTGAAGGTTAAATCCAGCGAGGAGAGCTTTTTCGGTTCCCAGCAAATCGTTCAAATCCACATCATCGGACAATGATGAATCCAGAACTTTGGTGTTCTGAGTGCTTCCCGCAACGGCATTCGCGTCTGCCGCAGTTCCGTCAACCGCATCCAGCCAGGACCGGAATTCGTCAGCAGTTGTGGAGTCTTCATTTGAACCGGATTTCGATACCTCAACAACAGCTTCGTTTGCATCAGCCGTTCCGTCAAACAAGTCGTCTGACTTGTCTTCAGCCACAAAGCTGTTGACGATCGCTGCTGCGGATGGAGCAGGGGAATCGACGCCATCACTTTTCATTTGAGCTACAGAGCCTGCCTTCTGTAACGGCAATGGATCAACGCCGCTTTCGGCTGGCTTATTGGAACCAACCTTCGACGATGGCGGCGGCGGAGCGATCGGCACGAACTGATCCAACCAGGCTTCGACCTCATCGCCCGTGGTCCGCGTTGCCCCCGCACCAACCGCGCCGTTGACAAGAGCGTCGCCTCGGAAGCCAAACATGTAGCGAAGCAGCAGGATTCCATCTGTCGCTGGGTCGTTGACACCATTTCCGTCAACGTCCAAAAGCACCGACGAGTTGTCTAAGGTCGTTTCGATCTCCGCCGGTGTTGCAGTGCTGTTCGTCCCCACGGCCCCCTCTGCCAGAGCGTCACCTCGGAAACCAAACAGGTAACGAAGGGCCAGGATGCCGTCTGTCGCGACATTTACGCCGCCGCCGATTGTGCCGTTGTCGCCATCGATGTCCAGAGTTTCCGGTGGCAGCTCTTCTACAGTGATTTCGTATTCACCGGATCCCGAACCAACAAGAACACGGATTTGATAGGTGCCTGCTTCCGAAGCAACAAAGCTGGCTCGGTCGTTTTTCCCGTCGCCCGCCGAACCCTGATTCGACACGACTACTGTGCTGCCGTCCGGGTGTACGATCTCCAGTCGCGGATCGAGACTGTTCACCGGCGACACGCCCGCCGTGTCAAACAGCGTGGCCGTGGTCACGCGAATCGGCTGATCGACGGCCAGATCCACTTCGTAGGTATCCACATCGAATCCACTCAGGAATCCGCGTGCGATCGACGGAGTTGTGCCAACGGACAGACTTCGCAGGGGATCACTGTCGGAATTGTTCGGCTCAGCTTCAAACGTCGTGCCATCAGAAACGTGCAGACCGTAATCGCCAGAGATGCTGGACGTCAGACGAACGGTGTAGGTCCCAGTGACAGATGGCATAAAGTCGAGAATGCCGAGGTCGAAGTTCTGAGACGAAACACCCAGCGAATCCGGCAAAGCTGTAGCAACCACCGTGGTGCCATCGGTGCCAAGCAGTTCTAAAGTCTGACCCGAGAAATCGACACTGTGACCAGCTAGAACAATGTCCACCGGAGACATTTCGGTGAGACTGATCGTGTATTCATCAATCTCAGTGACACCTGGCAGCACGTCCAAAACGTCATCATTCATCAGTACCGCAGAATTGCGACTGAACTGGACGGCAGTGGCGCTGTCCAACTGCACACCAATCGTGGCGCTCGCACCACCGTCAAAGCTGGCATTGCCGAAGTCGATGTCGGGGTACGCGTATCGAGCAAGGACCGGCCCGGTTTCGAACAACTGCAATTGGAACGTGGCGTTGCCGATGTTGATGAACTGCGGTCGGTTGTCCCACTGCACGATGAGTGTGTTGATGCCGTTGATGTCCCGTTCTTCCCAGTAAACATTCCCAGTGTCGTCGTCGATATCGTCCCACAGAACCAACAGGGCGTTTCCAAGGCTGCTGTCCGGTAGCGACTGGTTAGCGCGGGAGAGCTCTCGCCCACCCCCCGCGAGAATGCCACCGTTGTTCCCAACAGTCACATCTCCGGCAGGGAAGAGCAAATTCCCGACTGTTGTCGTGATCGTGGCTTCACCCTCGTCGCCAAGGCCCAACGCTGTACCGGTGCTGGAAATGTCGACAAACGCTGCGGCGTCATTTGACTGTTGGAAGAGGACTGCTACACCGACAGACGTCCCGATCACAGAGGCCACGCCATTGGCGTCGATCGCCAGCTCGTTGCCGTCCGCAGAATCACCAACCTGCTGTTCGAAGGCGGTATTACGGAACACATCCATCCTGAACGGCGTCGCGACGTCGGTTGCCACCGTGATTGCGACTCCCTGATCAGCTGCCACCAGTTGTGGTGGCAGAATGACGGGTTCACCAGCGGCTGGACTCGTAAATGATCCCGATACGCCGGTAACCGTGACAGTCAGAGTCGCCCCGGCGTCATTCGGTGTGATCTGGGCAGCGTAGGATTCTTCGGCTGCAGCGAAAAACGTGAAGGTTTCGGTGTCGGATGCCGTTGGCAGATCTCCGGTATTTCCCTGGCTGCGGGACGCCGAACTTCCCAGCGGCGCCAATCTTGTAAATGCGTTCGGCACACTGCCCATTATGCTGCCGAGGTCGGTGGTGTCAGTGTCACCGCTGCTCACAACATTTGAGGTGTTAAGTGTGGTCGGCGAGAATCCCGCTGGCGGCGTCTGCGTCAGGGTGTACCCGCTCGAATCACTCGGTGCGAGTCCGGTGAATTCGAACAGGCCGTCGCTGTCGCTTGTCACGGTCAAATCAACGTTCTCGAACGAGCGAGTGCTGCCAGTCAATGTAACATCCACGCCTGGCAATGCAGGTTCACCTGCATCCTGCAGACCGTTGGCATTCAAGTCTTCAAACGTGACACCCTGAATCGTGGCTTCGGCGGCGTTGCCGAACGTCAGGTTGTCTGTGAAAATCTCTGTCGGCACCTCAAATCCGCCAGCCGTGACTGCGATTCCAAACCCGCCACTTCCGTTCGGTGTAAACGTGATCGTCGAATTCTGAAGATCAACCGATGGCGGATCATCAGTAAACAGCTCATAAATCGTCGCTTCAGAACCGCTGTCAGACGTCGCCGTTAAGTCGATTGAACCGGGGTCAGCGCCGCCGCCGCCGGGACTGAGCCCAATCAGAATGTCGTCGTTCACACCCGTTAAATCAACGTTGCGATAGTGAAACG
>CAYZYB010000006.1:0-20317 GCA_964481505.1 uncultured Planctomycetaceae bacterium
GGTCGGTGGGCCACTCGAAGCAGACGAACGTCGCAACAAGATCAATCAACTGCTTATCGCCTGTGACTATCCTGCTATCGACGAAGTGGAGAAGCACTTTGACGAAGACGGAACGCTGGACGACATTTTGTAAATTTTGAAGGGCCGCTGATGCCTGCGAGTGACTACTACACCGACGATATCAACGAACTGCCATTCTCAACCATCGTCGACCTTTACGCCAACAACATGCCACGTTTCATGGCGACATTGTTTGTCGGTTGGGGACGTCTTCGCGCCAAGCTGGGATTTCGGGCGATGCCAATGTATGCATCGATGTGGGATCCGGATTTCGAGTGGCACCAACGCAGTGACATGCCTGCAAAATCGCTGTCACGGATGGCTCCGTGGCTGGAGAAGCTGGAAGACATTGGCTTCGAAGTCTCAGGATGGATCAGAAGCAAGATCGTTGGTAGCAAGGAGGAGGTGAACTGTTTTTTGCTCAGCGAATCCGGTGACACAGTGGCGCAGTTGCTGTGGCTGCAGATAGGCACGTTCGAACAGAGTCAGTTAACGTACATTTCTTATCGCGGTGACGGTACAGAACTGACGACCGCCGGTCTCCCTCCTGAGCAGCAGCAGTTGGTCGCTTGCCTGGCCCCTGAATACATATCTTTTGTCAGCCGCTCAAACGATATGTCGCCGAGAGACTTGTACCGCGTTCACACAGAACGCCCGGAGATGGCAGCCGCGATTTCCCTCACTCACGATACGTTCGGTTCGCTGTATCCCATTCAGCGTGAGCGGTTCTTTGAATCTTGTTTGGAAAGAAGAGTTCTGCGACCATTGTCGGAAAAGGAATTTCGATATCTAAAATCGGTATCGCGTTAGCAACGCGATCGAACTTACACCGCTCAGGTGTGTCAGTCCAACTCGGCAACATCCAGGCAACCGCTTCTGTGCATCGAATACGTTTAACATTCAAACCTCGCCGCTCTGTGGCTTCAACAGGAAACAACCTCAATGTCACAACTCAATCGTCGTGCTGCTATTCAGGCCGTGGCCGCATCTGTTGCTGCGGGAACGTGTGGACTTCCGTTCGTTCATGCTCAACCGGACGCAATCGCCACGAAGCCTCGCACCCGTTTTGCAGTGTCTTCGTATTCGTTCTGGCAATTCAAAAATCAGGATCTGCGATCGATCGAAACGTGCATCGATCTGGCTGCCGAATGGGGCTTCGACGGTGTCGAAATTCTCGAAATGCAGATGACAAAAACAGACAACGCCACTCTGCAGCGTCTTAAGCAGCGAGCTTTCGTAAACGGACTCGATCTATGCGGTTTTTCTACGCACCAGGGTTGGGTCAGTCCGGACGCAGCAAAGCGAAAGGCGAATACCGACAAGACAATTCGATCAATTGAATTGGCTTACAAACTTGGTATCCCCACGATGCGAGTGAACACCGGACGATGGGGCACAAGTGGGAACTTCGACGAACTGATGGCCAATCGCGGTATCGAACCCACACTGGATGGTTACACAGAAGACGATGGTTTTGAATGGGTGATCGCCGGCCTGGCCGAATGCCTGCCGACCGCAGAAAAATGCGGCGTCACACTGGGGCTGGAAAACCACTGGGGGTTGGGCCGCACACCAGAAGGTGTGATGCGAATTGTGAAGGCGATTGATTCGCCCTGGTTGAAGACAACGCTCGACACCGGGAATTTTCTGGAAGATCCTTACGACCGCCTGGAGATCATGGCGGACGATGCGGTTCTTGTTCAGGCAAAAACATACTATGGCGGTGGAATGTGGTACACACTGGACCTTGACTATCCCCGCATCGCAAAGCTGCTTAGCAAACACAAATTCAACGGCTATGTGTCGTTGGAATTTGAAGGTAAAGAAGACCCACGGACAGCCATCCCAAAAAGCCTTGGAATGCTGCAGGCGGCTTTCGCCTGAAATCGTCATTCGAAAACAGAACACGTCACAGGCCCATGCTGACGGCACCAGGCAATAATCGCCGCCATCTTTGCGAGATCCGGTTCTGATGCCTCAAAACCACCGCCTCAATCAGCCGTCAAGCCTGATAAACTGACGGCGAGGGCTTTGTTCGGCAGGATGCGGTGAGAATATCGATCTGATCGCAGAAAAATGTCTTAGAAACAGCCGTGCAACCTGGAAAAGCGGGGGAATCCCGATATCGTTCTGACCTTCCGCAAAAGTGCGGCTGGCATAATGCCGATGGCAACACTTTTCGGACCGAGGGCGTAGCTCAGTTGGTAGAGCAACGGACTTTTAATCCGTAGGTCCAGGGTTCAAGTCCCTGCGCCCTCACTGCTTTTAAAAGGGTTTCAGCGTTTTGCTGAGGCCCTTTTTTCGTTTCATTTACCTTTTGTGTCGATGAACAACCAATTCACGAAGGCGTCACTTCACAAAGGTGCCGAGCTGCTTCCTGTGCCGGGATTCCGGCGTCGTACTTTTCGGTGGTCGTCACCGATTCATGTCGCATTAGTTCCTTGAGAACCATCGACATAACGCGTCGGGCCATCTGTAGCCAAGCTGGCGATGGTTCCAGGAGACCGTATGCAGGATCTATCCCGTCTGTGCGTGTCGTTAGTTCTCGTGCTTCGGCAGCTGCTGGGCAATCGTCTTCAGTATCAATGTGACACTGAGAACCGCGAGAGTTGCCGCGATAACGCATTCAAAGACGGAAAGCCCCATAAACCTGAACGGTTCGTCATTCTGCTCGCTGGGTTGTTCCGGGGCCTTGTATGGATCATCACTCACTGGCCACTGCCTTTCCCCACTTCCGGTACACCCACACATCAGCACGCCGTTGAGCTGCACGAAGACGTTGACGATGCGCTAGTGCGGCGTCACACCTTATTTTTAGGGTAGCGGATTTGAGTTTTGTGCGAGCGTCGCAGATTTTCATTTGCCAGTTGACGCCTCGCTAAAATTTCGTGACATCTGTCGACCATGCGATTGTTTCATCCCGAAGCCCTTCAGCGCTGCCGATCCGACGACTAGAAACCTATTGACGTATCATGCTACTCAGTTCGTTTTCGGCAATATTCAGCCAGCTGCCGTGCTTTGGTGTGTAGTTTTTTTTAGGCGTTCGCGCCAAAGTCATGCGACTGACTTTCGGAATAATTTGCAGTTCCATAACTTTACGAACCAGCAGTCTCAGACTCCATTTCGCATAACCTTTCGGAGGTGGGCCGAGCCGTGTGGTGATTATCCTGGCTTCCGTCAAGGAGTTTCTCTGTTGGCGGATTCGCTCGCTTCTTTCCATCAAGCCTCTGTCGAAATCCATTCTCAACCAAGCTGTGTCGGCTGGTCTCGACTGTTCGCGTCCGGCAGTGATACGCTTCGGCGATTCTGGCATCCGTCCACGCGGGACCGTCCGCGTCCGCCTTGAGCAGAATGTGAGCTCGCCTGACCTTCTGACTTGTCCCGGAAAGTTTCTTGATCACTGATTTCAGTTCGCGACGTTCCTCATCGCTCAAACGGACCATATACTTCTTCTGCATGGAACACCTCGTTGTACCACATAGCATCGATGATATCCGCCAACACCAAAACCCTAATTCTTAAATGGGACGCTGCACTAGCCACCCATTTTAAATAAAACAATCTGCTACCACACCCCTTGCAAGGCAATGGCAACTAACCGGTGGAAAGACCGATTCGTATCGTGTAGAACCGCAACCCGAATTGCGAATACGTCTATGGCAGCAACGGCTGACAGTGAACCTGGGATTGAAGAAGAACTAGCTACCTTATGTCGAAACTCACACGTTTTCTGTTAATTGTTCTGTTCAGTACCATCGGGGCTTCAGGATTGCTGGCCGATGCCAGGCCGAACATTCTGTGGATTGCCATTGAAGACTGGTCACCCGATTTGTCGTGTTACGGAACCAAAGGGATTTCGACGCCGCACGTGGACAAGCTGGCATCTGAAGGCATTCGTTATCAAACAGCCTTCACCACGTCGCCCGTTTGTTCGACGTCACGTTCGGCCATGATGACTGGCTTCCATCAGAACTATATTGGCGGGAATCAACATCGTGAATACAACAAGCAGCCGTTGCCGCACGGCATCCGCCCCATTCCGCACCTGTTTGCAGATGCGGGGTATCACACGTCTCTGATGAGCAATAAGGTAGATTGCAACTTCACTCCGAATGCGAAATCGGAGTTATTTCAGGGGAAGGACTGGTCAGAACGAAAACCGGATCAGCCGTTTTTCGCCCGCATTACATTTGGCGGCACCCACCGCGCATGGAACCGTGACCCGCAGCGTCCGATCGACATCGCTGACGTCGAAATTCCCCCGTACTATCCCGACACGGAATTCGTTCGCCGCGATTGGGCGAACGGCCTGGAGCAAATGCAGCTCGTTGATCGGCAGGTTGGTTCCCTGCTGAAACGGCTGGATGACGAAGGTCTCGCCGAAAACACGATCGTGTTTTTTATTGGAGATCACGGTCGATGCCACATTCGTGGGAAGCAGTTTTTGTATGACGGCGGCACACGGATCCCGATGATCATGCGTTGGCCAGGCAAAGTGTCCCCTGGACAGGTGAGCGACGATCTCGTTATGTCGATCGACATCTGCGCGACTGTTCTCGAAGCCGCTGGCATCAAGGCACCGGTCGCCCTGCACGGAAAGAGCTTGCTGGGCAATGATGTGAAAGAACGCAAATACGTCTTTGCCGCACGCGACAAGATGGACGAAACGCACGATTCCATGCGAGCGATTCGGTCGAAGACGCACAAGCTGATTCTGAATCTGATGCCGGAACGTGCATGGTGTCAGTACAACCGTTACAAAGAAGCGTCGTACCCAATCCTTGCTGAAATGAACGTGATGAATCTGGAGGGAAAGCTCACACCTGAGCAAGCCGCTTTCTTCGCGCAATCGAAACCTGAGATTGAATTATTCGATCTGCAGAGTGACCCCCACGAAGTCAATAACATCGCCGACGATCCAGCTCACGCTGGCGTCAAAGCGGAGCTCCTGGCAGAACTTCAGGACTGGCGGACGAATGTCATTCACGACAAAGGCGTTGCTGCAGAGTTTCGAGCGGCAAACGTTTTTCCGGAACAGCCTGCGGGTATCAGCGTTGATGACTGGGTACAGGCGAATGGCAAAGAATATGATTTCGAGAAAAGCGGCTGGCCTGGCTGGTACCCAACACGGTCGCTCACTCAATGGCAGGCCGCACGCAGCAAATGGCAGCGATACGTGTTTCGCGGGCCAAAGGAAAAGGTAGCGCGTCCCGTTATTGGTTATCAGAAAAAGAAAAAGCAGCCGAAGAAAAAGAAGTAGTCGGAGGCCCAGGGCGTACAAGACTCCACACCAGTTCCAGGTCTAATTCCAATTCCAAACGCGATCCCCAATGTAATTCCAATCCCAATGACAACAAAGACGATTCTTGTCATCTACATGTTTGCAGGCGTCGCCGCTGGATCCGTGCTGCACAGCATACTCAACAGCAAGACGGGGGATTCTCCGGGAATGCGATATGGCATTCTCGCTGTAAGTGCTCTGTTGATCCTGTGGAACATCGTGATGTATTGGGGAGCGGCATCCGCTGGAAAACAGGATTCTGCTCCCACGGCGGTCGAACGCTTCACCAGACCAGTTGCTGCGACAGTCTCCTTTGTTGTGGGTGCGGTCCTGCTGTTTCTGTGACTCAGACTGCACATCGCCACGTGTAAACCGTCTTCGTATGCTGCGCTGCCTTCGCTATTCCGCTGATCGTCGCTTGAGAATCGGATCGAACCAGAAACCCCAGTCAGATCCGGCGCCGTCCTGTGTTGGATCGGTGAGGAGTTCTAACTGCTGAACGTTCGCGACCGGAACCTCAAAGCTGCGTGTCACTCCGTTCTTGATGACGGGTGACTTCCACAAAGATTTTCCGTCTCCGATCACTTCGAATTGCACAGAACCCGGATGTCCGGCTGCGAGACCCACGGTGCCGGAAAGCGATGTCCATTTTCCGCCGAGTGTATAAGTATGCCGAGCGGGAGCGTGAGCGTAGATACCGGTCTGGAAAATTTGGCCGCCGGATTCCAGCAGAATTGAATCATCGGGAACGCGGTTGAACGCTGGACGCCCCCAGCCGACCTTTGTCGACGCAGGCTTCAATCTTGCGAGACTTAAGGCGTCCGTCGTGCCGTCGTATTCTTCCGGAGTCTGCGTGGGCGGTTGAAAATCAACCAACTCAGCCGCGATCGCGGCCGCTTTGTGGTCTTCGATGGACGACGCAATTTGCTTCGCTGTTTTACGTTCGCCATTTCTGAGAGCAGCCAGTAAAGGTGCGAGCGATTGCCGTGTCTGGATCGCGGCAAGATCCGGTGTGCCGTCTGCCGCGATATCGTAGGAATACCGAAAACGGGTGCGTGACATTTGTCCAGCCGCCGAACCGTTGACGTGAAGCGGAAACAGCCTCAACTCACCCCGAACTCCGGGCTTCAAGGCATCACTTCGCAGTGAGAAGCTTCCGTCCGCAGCGGGAATGGCGGTCGCAGTTGTTGAATTATAGTCGCCTCCGCCTTCAGGATCGTAATACGCCACTACAGCGTATACCGCCGGAGTGCCGATGACTTTTCCGGACACTTGTATGGCTTTACCGTCGGCGACAATCCGCAGCCCCTCGATCGTTGCTTCGGCTGGTTGATCCAGTCCTTTGACGGAACCGGAGAATTGCGGATGCGAAGCCAGTCGCAGTGCATGTGCGAGCGTCAGCACACTGCCTCGGCCGTCGCCGCGCAGTTCGTCGCCATAAGTTCTATTGCCGGATCCCATCAGTGCCGTGCCACGAACGGCTTCGTCGGGGCGAGCCTTACAATGAGGCAGTCCTAAAGCGTGTCCAAGCTCATGGGCGATGCCTCCGATGAAAATGGAGTTGTGCTTCCCCAGAGAAATTCGCCCGTACTGGCCATCTCGAATGATGGGCTGCTTGAGTTCCAGATTCTGCGTATCCAGTTCCGGCGAATCCAGTTGCCATGCGGTGCCGCTACGAAACGAACCACCCGCGTAGTACGGTGACTTGTGTGTGAATCGTAGTTTCTCCTCGTCCCATGTCGCGAGATTGCACATAATGAGAATGGTTTCGCGTTGCGGTTCGATGCCCGCCTGCTTCAGTGTCGACAGGCATTCCGTGCGAATCTCGTTGCCGGACTGAACCGCGTAGTGGTCCGCTGCATGTTTGCCTCGCACATTGTGTAGAACCAATTGCTGCTGTTCGTCGAGCTTCAGCCCGATGGTACGTCCCTCGAAACCGAAACGCTCCATTTCACGCAGGTAGAAGCTGCGAATATGTTTCATGATTCGCGTCAGCCGTCGCTGATAGTCATTGGGAAAGTCGCGATCCGACGGAGTCCAGCAAACGATATGAAGCAGGCGTTGCTCCGTTTTCAGCTGATCTGATTCCCATGCATTCAAAATCTGCAGAGCAGCCTTTGCCTGTGTACGCTCATCAGAAACCTCATCCGCCAGACAAGCAGGCCCAAACGAACAGAGCACGGCTAAGCAATAGATCAAGACTCTCATGATGACTTCCATTAGGAATGCAAAGAGTGGAAGCGGTTGTTGATAACGTAGGGTTCTGCGACTGACAACCGGAAACTCGGCAAACGCTACGATTGTGAGCTACTCCAGTCGCTGAATTCCCGTTTGCGATTTTGTTCTTTAGAATGCAACCGTTCGAGATCCACTGAAACTCCTGCCCGGAATGAGACTTCATGCCAACGATCGTAAAACACCTGATTATTGCAACATGTTTCCTGGGGCCAGCGCCCGCGATCGTTTCGGCAGTCGATCAGACGGCGCCGCCCAACGTGCTGCTGATTCTCGCCGACGACATGGGATTTTCCGATCTCGGCTGCTACGGAAGCGAAATCGCGACCCCGAATCTGGACTCCATCGCGCAGAATGGATTGCGGTTCACGCAGTTCTACAACACGGCTCGCTGCTGGCCCACTCGAGCAGCTTTGATGACGGGGTACTACGCTCAGCAGGTTCGACGCGACACCATTCCCGGCATTCCATCCGGCGGGGGCAATCGCGGCAATCGACCGGAATGGGCGCCGCTGTTGCCGAAGATGTTGAAGTCCGCCGGCTATCGTTCGTACCACACTGGCAAATGGCACATCGATGGTCTGCCCGTGGCCAATGGATTCGATCATTCGTACCTGCTTAAAGATCAAGGCAGGTTCTTTAATCCCAAAACGCATTATAGAGACGACGTTAAGCTGCCCGCGGTAAAAAAGGGAACCGACTTTTACGCGACGACGGCTTTGGCCAATCATGCGATCGAAGTTCTCAGCGGACATGCGGATCAGCATTCTGAAAAACCGTTCTTTCACTATCTCGCCTTTGCCGCGCCGCATTTTCCGCTGCATGCTCTGCCGGAAGACATTGATGTCTATAAGGACACGTATCGAGAAGGATGGGACGTCGTCCGAAGCAAACGTTGGCAACGAATGAAGAAGCTGGGGCTGCTGAATTCTGAGGCAGTCACGCGGCCATCCCGCGTCGAAGGGGATGTTGGACCTCCCTACCATTTTGCCAGCGCGTTTGAAATCCTCGGAGACGGCGAAGTCAACCGGCCGCAGCCGTGGCGGGAGCTTTCTGCCAGCCAGAAAGAGTTTCAGTCAACAAAGATGGCGATACATGCGGCGATGATCCATCGCATGGATATTGAAATCGGACGCGTCTTCGACCAAATCAGAAAGATGGGCCAATGGGAAAATACGCTGGTGCTGTTTCTTTCGGACAATGGAGCCAGTGCTGAAATTATGGTGCGGGACGATGGTCATGATCCTTCGTTGCCAGCAGGTTCGGCGGGAACGTATCTGTGTCTCGGTCCTGGCTGGTCGACCACCTGCAACACGCCATTCCGGCGCCACAAGACATGGACTCACGAAGGAGGCATCGCGACACCGCTGTTGATGTCGTGGCCCAACGGGATCGCAGCACGCGGCGAATTTCGCCGTACACCCGGTCACGCCGTCGATATTGTCCCAACGCTCCTGGAAATCACGGGCGGTACAGCACCAGACAAAGCGCCGCCGGCGCCGGCGCCGGGAGCCAGCCTTGTTTCGCAATTCGAAAAGGACAGCAATACAGAACGTGAATCGATATGGTGGTTTCATGATGGGCACAAAGCCATTCGAATGGGAAATTGGAAAGCTGTTGCGCCGATTGGTGAACCGTGGGAACTCTACAACCTCGCCAATGATCGTCAGGAATCGACCGATCTCGCCATCCCGGAAGCGTCGCAACTGCAGCAACTGGTCGCTTCGTGGGAACAGCAGATGGCCGACATTCAGAAGCTTGCCGCAGCCGACCTGCCGCCGCGCGTGGTGGAAGCAGCCAAAGGCAAACGCAATCAACCCGCGAAGTTCAATGCTGCTCAGGAAGCAGCACGCCCCAAACGATCGCAGGTGTTGTTGGGTGGAGAATCGTTTCGACTCAACGACCGCCACGCGTTTCTCATGGCGCCAAAGGAAACGGCCGCCCGTGACGAGAATCCTGGTAAGCCGTGGATTTTCTACGGCCCAACACTGTCGCGCTATCCGGATAAAGCGGAAAGCTGGATGCATCAGCAGTTTCTGGATGCGGGCGTGGCCGTCGCCGGGGTCGATGTTGGTGAAGCTTATGGAAGTCCGCACGCGTTTCCACACTTCGAAGCACTGTACCAGGAAATGCTGCGTCGCGGATATTCCAAGACTCCGGCGTTACTGGGCCGCAGTCGCGGTGGCCTGTGGGTCAGCAGCTGGGCTTTGGAGCATCCGGAACGTGTTGCGGGAATTGGAGGTATTTATCCGGTCTACGACTACACCACCTACCCGGGCACCAAAAGAGCTGCCGTGGCTTATGGGCTCAGCGAAGAACAGCTCGATGCGCAACAGGCGAAGCTGAATCCCATCAAGAGGGCAGCAGAACTTGCCGCGACAAAGATTCCGATACTGATCATTCATGGGAAGGACGACACTGTTGTACCGCTCGCCGCAAACTCCGCTGAACTAGAACGCATCTATGGCGAAAACGGTGCCGAGGATCTGATTGACGTGATCAAAGTTGACGGACAGGGACACAATTTCTGGCCGGGTTTCTTTCACTGCCAGCAGCTGGTCGACTTCCTGATCGCGAAAGCTAAGAAATAGCATGGTCACTGCGACATCTGACCGGTCTGCAGAAAAAGACGGGGCGCAGTACAAAACGCGGCGGCAGGCGATGATCTGTCGGTTGGCCTCAGTGGCTTGAATTGAAGAGAAGCGGAAACAAAAAGCGATCCCTGGCGATTAGATCCGGGACAACATCCGCGACGAAGGAAGAGATTAACGACGGAACGAACACGGCGACAGAATCTCCTGTCATTTCCAGCGAGTTGATGATGGAGTAGATGGGCGTCGTCGCCGTCGCGACGTTCAGGCTCATCGCACAGACTGGCTGCAGATCTACCATTTGTTGAACCGACAAAAGGCGATCTCCGATTCCAGCCCGATTCGCCTGCGAAGAAGCCTGAAGCCAATCCCTTCGGAATTTCAAACACAGGATTAGTAAAAGAACGCAGAATCGGTATGCTGAGAAACACATTGATGTGAGGTGCATTCGTACCAATCAATCAAGCAGGCTGCCGATACCGTCTCAATAATTTCAGGGAAACCATGTTGTCTAAACTGATACTCATTGCTTTCATCGGATGCATCGCAACAGGCGAACTGATGGCTCAGGATTCATCGGACCAGCAGAAGGCAGGTACTTCCGTAAAATCTCAAAGCGGCAAGTACCTCAAGACCGATGGCAAGCAGAATCTTGAAGTTGTCTACAAGGAAGTCGCGGGGAAACAGCTGAAGCTGGACCTCTATTATCCGACAACCAGCAGCAGCGAAAAGTGCCCCGTAGTTGTTTTTACTCATGGCGGAGGTTGGGCGGCAGGCAGTCGGTATAAAGCGGCTGCCGGTTCCTTTGCAGCCGTCTTTGGCCAGTTGATCAAGCAGGGTTTTGCCGTGGCACCCGTCACCTATCGGCTCGCAAAGAAGGATCACGGAGTGGCGATACGTGACTGCGTGATCGATTGCAAAGATGCAATTCGCTATCTGGCAAAAAACAGTGACGCACTGGGAATCGACCCCATGCGAATTTGCGTGATGGGAGATTCTGCCGGTGGCCACATCGCTCAGATGTTACTTTTGACACCGGCCAGGCAGCTGCCCGGAGACTCGACTCTTGCGGAAGTGGAATACCGAATGATGGCTGGTGTTTCCTGGTACGGTCCGTGTGACTTTGAAAAGACGGATTTATTCAACCACGATGATCGAGCCGAGTTTCGAGACCGCTTTGGATTCCGCATCCTGCAATCAGACTCGGGGCCAAAAGACAAATCAGCTCGTTATCGAGAGGTCAGCCCGATTAACTACTTGAGCAAAGACAGCCCGCCACTGCTGATGATTCAAGGCGACAAGGACACCACAATCCCGGTGAAGCACGCATACTATATGCAGAAAAGAGCCGACGAACTGAAGGCTCCGGTGGAAATCATGATCATCCGGAATTCAGGGCACAACTGGAGAAAGGTCGGAGCCGACATCGCTCCCTCCCGCGAAACGATCATCAAACGCACGGTGGAGTTCTTCGTTGATCAGCTGGAATCGCAACGTATAAAACGCTGATCAACACAGAAGCATGCACATCTTCAATTGAATCAAATGCATCACGTTGGTGCGAACCTCTGTTACGTTGATGGCCCATTTCTGACACCGACGGATTCACAGAACTGAATGAATTCTATACGAGGTACGAATGAGGAACTAATGCGGTGCTTAGCCATTATCACGTCGTCGATCGTAGCGCTGTGCTGCACCGGGCGTCTGGTCGCTCAGGTGGAACGCGTTGTCACGGCGGAAGACATGCCTCGGATTCCATCTCTGGAGCCGACCGAGGCTTTGAAGTCGTTTCGTCTGGCAGGTGGGTTTGGTGTTGAGCTGGTAGCGGCAGAGCCATTGGTTAGCGATCCGGTGGCGGCGTGCTTTGATGAATTCGGCCGGATGTTTGTCGCTGAAATGCACGGGTACCCGTTTTCTCACGAATCAACGAAGTTGAATCCGAAAGGCGGAGGGCTGAAGGACGCCGGCATCATTCGCATGCTCGAAGATACGGATGGCGATGGAGCGATGGACAAGAGTGTGGTCTTCGCTGATGGTCTGAATTGGCCAACATCTGTCTGCTGCTACAACGGCGGCGTGTTTGTAATTGCTCCAGGAAACCTGCATTATCTCAAAGACACCGACGGCGATGGGAAAGCCGACGTGCGGGAGGTTGTGCTGGCGGGGTTTGGACGTGAAAACGTTCAGGCGGTCACGAATGGTTTGTTGTGGGGGCTGGACAACCACATCTATTTTGCAGCCGGACGAAATTCGAAACATTTGAAACTGCGCGGAGAAGATTTGTTTCGCGTTGGCAGCAGTGATCTGCGATTCGATCCGAAGACGGAAACGTTTGAAATCGTCGGTGGTGGACAGCAGTTCGGGCATTCTCGCGATGACTGGGGAACGCGATTCGTCTGTAGCAACAGCGACCACATTCGGCAGGTAATTTACCCGGCCGGATATTTGGATCGAAATCCGTATCTGGTGGTGCCGGGACTCGTGCAAAGCATCGCATCAGACGGAGCGAGTGCTCGCGTGTTTCGAACCAGTCCGCCTGAACCGTGGCGAATCGTGCGGCAGAAGTGGCGGGCGGCAGACAAAGGGTATCGCCTGGTGATCAACGATGACGGCGGCTGGGAATTCCTGCCGCTCGATCCATCGAAGAAAGCGGGCGTGGTGCCGACCGAGTATCCAGTGGGGTTTTTCACGTCGGCAACGGGAATCACGGTCTATCGAGGCAATGCGTATCCAAAAGAATATTCCGGAAATGCGTTTGTGGGCGATGTGGGAGGGAATCTGGTTCATCGAAAAGTCGTCGACACGACGAACGTGAAATATACGTCGAAACGTGCGGACGCTGGCGAAGAGTTATTGGCTTCGTCGGACAACTGGTTTCGCCCGGTAAATTTTGTAAACGCACCGGACGGCAGTTTGTACATTCTGGACATGTATCGAGAAACCATCGAGCATCCGCATTCGATACCGGAAGAAATCAAAGCGTTTCTGGATTTGACAAGTGGTCGCGATCGCGGGCGGATTTATCGGCTGGTAAGCCCGAATATGAAGCGAAAGCCTGTTGTGAAGATCGGTGAATTGAATAACGAAGAACTGGTCGGGCAACTGGCGTCCGGCAACGGTTGGAATCGCGATACCGCACAGCGACTGTTGTGGGAGCGGCAGGATGCGACCGTCGTTCCGCTGGTGGAAAAGCTGCTGATAGAATCAGACTCGGCTCAGGGGCGCATGCACTGTTTAGCTGTGTTGGCGGGGTTGGACGCGTTGACAGCACAGCATCTGCTGACCGCACTGCAGGACGTTCACCCGCGCGTGAGGGCTCATGCCGTGAAGTTGTCAGAAAGTCTACTGGCGGAATCGCCGGACCTGCTGGATGCTTTGCTGCCGTTGAGTCACGACAGCAGTGAGCATGTTCGGTTTCAGCTGGCGTTGACGATGGGACAATCCCCGTCTTCTGCTGCCACCACGGTACTCGTGAATATGGCGTCCGATGCACAGAATTCGGCGGAGGTGCGGACTGCGATTCTATCTTCAGTGGCCGACACAGCGGATCATGTGCTGTTCGGCTTGCTGCGACATCCCGAAGTCCTGAAGAGTCAGCACCTGCGGTCGATGATTACGGATCTCGGGCTGATCATCGGCGCCAACAAATCGCCCGATCAGGCGTTGAGTCTCCTCACAGATGTTACGGCTGCGGATGATTCATTCAAATTGCAGCAGTTGGCGATTTCGGCTTTGGGGAAAGGCCTGTCGCGGCGCGGTGTGGCGTTTGAGGATCTGTTGAGGTCAGACGTGTTGGGTGCAGAGTTATGGACCGCGATCCACAATGTGTTTGATCGGTCGGCGACTGGCGCTCTTGACGATGGACTGAAAGTCGCCGACCGCTTGCACGCGATCGAGTTTCTGTCGTTCGCCGATTACGAACAGGCGATCGAAACGCTGCCCACGCTGTTGACATCTCGGTCAACACAGACGATTCAGCAAGCGGCTGTAAAGTCATTGGGACAGCAGGCATCAGACAACGTCGCCGGAGTGTTGCTGAACGGCTGGAAAACCTACACGCCTCTGGTTCGCCGTGAAGTTGTCGAAGTGCTATTGTCAAAAACGGCGCGAGTGCGGTCGTTGCTGGACGCTGTGGAGGCAGGTACGGTAAAGCGTGGTGACATCGATCGCGATCAAAAGCAATTATTAGCTAAGCATCGCGACAGGACGATCGGTGTACGAAGCGTGAAATTGCTGGGTAGGGAAGTCACAACGGCGCGTTCGAAGGTTGTGGCGGAGTATCGTTCGGCACTGAACCAGGAAGGTGACGTGAACGCAGGGAAGGCTGTGTTCACGAAGATTTGCGCTTCCTGCCACCGAGTTGGCGACATTGGATACAAGGTTGCTCCTGACCTGGCATCGGTAAAGAACAAGTCGGAAGAAGATCTGCTGATCGCCATCCTTGATCCAAATCGTGAAGCTCAGCCGAGTTTCAATACCTACACCGTGGTCACTCAACAGGGACGCAGTTTTAGCGGCATCATTGCGAGTGAATCTGCCAACAGCATCACTCTAAAGCGAGCTCAGGAAAAACAGGATGTCGTTTTGCGAACGAACATTGACGAAATGATTGCGACAGGCGTTTCGCTGATGCCGGAAGGCCTGGAAAAAGACCTTTCGAAGCAGCAGATCGCCGATGTCATTGCGTTCGTGAAGAGTATCGAGCGGTAGCTGTTTACGTCGTTTCAGGTGTGGGAGAATGCAATCCATGGGAAATTGTTTGCTTGTCGCTTTCGCTGACAACAGGTAGATCTCCATACTGTGTTCCCACAGCCAGCGAGACCAAATGGCTCTTTTTGGAAATGAGAGCCTGGTGAGTGGCCGTGGCTGGAATGAGGCCCGAGTGAAACCCCGAGGTTCCTTCGCAAGCTCAGTCCAATTCCGGCCACCCTTAGACACCGAGGCTGTTGATTACGATTTGCCGCCTCACGATTCGCAGCTGTGCGAGATTTCTTTCCATCATCAAACACGCAGTCTGGATAATTCATGTACCGCTACGCCATTCTATCGCTGCTGTTACCTTTCGTTGCTGACCTGCCGTCCGTATCCGCGCAGAAGAATTATCCGCCAGTGCTTTCCGGTAGCACGGCGATGACGTACAAGACCGTCGGCGACGTTCAGCTGAAGATGTGGGTCTATTCGCCGGACGGACATGATGCGGAGCGGGATCATCGACCGGCAATCGTGTTCTTCTTTGGCGGCGGGTGGAATGCCGGCACGCCGCAGCAGTTTGAAACTCACTGCCAGTACCTGGCCAGCCGAGGGATGGTCGCCGCCACAGCCGACTATCGCGTGGCCACGCGGCATGGTTGCAAGGCCGAAGCCTGCGTGGAAGACGCCAAATCGGCCATTCGCTGGCTACGTCAGAACGCCGAAAAACTGGGCATCGATCCTCAACGAATCTGCGCTGGTGGCGGTTCTTCCGGTGGGCATACGGCTTGCTGCAGCGGTGTCATCCGTGGATTTGAAGCCGACGGCGAAGATCATTCGATTTCGTCTAAGCCGAACGCGATGGCGCTGTTCAATCCAGCCGTTTTGATTGCGCCGCTGGACGGTTTTGATGTTCCCAGTTCGCTTCAAGAAAAGTTTGCGGACATTGCGTCGAGAACCGGAGTTCCACCGGAAGACATTTCGCCGATTCACCACGTCCACGACGAGCTTCCGCCAACGATCATCTTTCATGGAATAGCAGACCCGATCGTGCCGTATTCGACGGTGGTGGAATACGGTCGGCTGGCGACAGCAGCTGGCAATCGCTGCGAAGTGAACGGTTTTGCGGACGCAGCTCACGGCTTCTTTAACTTTGGACGTGGAAAAACAGAAGCGGAGAAGGAGCAATCGGAACAATGGAGACGCCGCACGCTCCGTCAGCTGGACGAGTTTTTGAGCTCATTGAAATGGTTGGACACGAATCGCCCGGATCGCATTGTTGATCACGATTTCGTAACACTCCGTGGCCACTACGAGAATAGCTTCGTTCGCTTTGCAAAAGAAAAGAAGGGACACGTTGCATTTTTGGGGGGATCGATTACCGAGATGGAAGGTTATCGTCCACGCATCGCACAGTGGCTGCAGAAGCGGTTCCCTGAGACGAGTTTTCAGTTTACGAACGCTGGCATATCGTCGACCTGTTCCAATACAGGAGCCTTCCGACTACAGCGCGACGTGCTGTCGAAGGGGCCGGTTGATCTGCTGTTTGTGGAATTCGCCGTTAACGATGACCAGGACGCCGCGCATTCGGGCGATGGCTGCACTCACGGAATGGAGGGCATCATTCGACAGACACGAACACATAACCTGCGTGCAGATATCGTGATGACTCACTTCGTGAATCCGGGGATGTTGAAAACTCTGGGCGATGGCAAAGAAATCAGAAGCGCCAGCAGACATGAAGAAGTGGCTCGACGCTATCGAGTTTCGTCCGTGTATCTTTCCAAAATCGTCGGTGCGAAAATCATTAATGGTAGCCTCACATGGAAACAATTCGGTGGCACTCACCCGAAGGACACGGGAAATCAACTTGCTGCCGACATGGCGACTTCGATTCTTGAGGAAGCGTGGCGTGGGCTGAAAACGGAAAGTCCTGCGCCAGCGCATCATGGTGCTCTGCCCGAGCCTGTCCTTTCGACGTCCTTTTCGAATGGCCGTTTACTGAACCCGTCAGCTGTTCGCAGCCATGACGGGTGGCAGGTGTCCGTGCCGGATTGGAAGGTCATCGCAGGAGCCAAACGCAGCCGTTTTCTGGACATTCCGATGCTGCATTCCTCGACGCCAGGGGCAACGGCGGAATTCGAATTTTTCGGTAACGCTGTGGGGGTATATCTTGTGGCTGGTCCGGATGCCGGGCAGCTTGAATTCAAGATAGACGATGCCGACTGGCAGGTCGCGGAACTCTTTCACCGCTTCAGCAAAGGGCTGCACTATCCCCGGACCGTGATTTTTGCCGCCGGGCTTTCGGATGGCGAACACAGTGTGAAAATTCGTGTCGCCAAATCTCACAACCAGAGCAGCAAAGGCACTGCTGTGCGGATCATCGGCTTGGCAATCAATGCGACGGATACAGAGTAGGCTCACGCTGCTGCCGGCAGGATTTCCACAGACAGCGACCGGACTTCCTTCTCCGTGACCTGTGAAATCTGATCACCGTAACCAACCAGAAGAGACATGTCGCACAGCCTGTTGATGCGCCGCGGATTGCCCTCGCTAAGTTGAATAATGGCTTCGACAGCGCCGTCTGTAAACACCGTCCGATTCGCGCCAGCTTCGTGCATTCTTGTGTGAATGTAGTGGGCAACTTCGTTGTCAGTGAACCGTTCCATGGTCGCTTTCACTGCGATTCGTTCGCGCAGTTGAGCGTTACGAGCCACGTGAGCGACAAGTGACGGCTGGCCGCTCAGGATGACAGAGAAGCTGACCTCATGGTCGGCATCAGCGAGGTTCAACAATGGCAGCACGACTTCGTTCAGGCAGTCGTTGGACAGCAGGTGAGCTTCATCAAAGGCGATGACCGTGTGCTGACCTTCTTTGGCGAATTCCTTGAGCGAATGATGCAGATGAGTAGCCAACGCGTCGGTTGGCAGATCGTCGATTGGTTCGTTGCCAAGAATTTCTGCCGCGACCGCGCGGTTTAGTTCTGCTGGAGACAGAGTCGCCCAGGCGACCTGCACAAACGGATACAGATGACCGTTCTCCGCGCGAAGATGCTGTAGCAGGCTGGACTTCCCCATTCCCGTATTTCCGAGAAGCAACGCTGCGCCGGCGTTGTTGTCGAAGCAATAACGTAGGCGTAAAGCCGAACTCTGAAGGCTTCGGGTTTTGTAGAGTTGAGCCGCGTCAACACGGTAGGTGAACGGCTTTGCAGCCAGGTTCCAGTAGGATTCGTACATTGTTCCGTCTATCTGTTTGGGAGGAACGCGGAGATGTTGCGGAAAGCGATCTGGTGAACACAGGTTGTCGGTATGGCTGTCCGGATCACCAGAACTTTGAGGAAGTCGTGATGACTTTGGACTGCGGGTACTGCGAGTTGGTCCGCGGGCAATCCTTTAGCGAATCGGGTCAATCGTTCCGACAAGGCTGATGCGAGTTGATTGGGGCGGAGGCTCCGCTGAGTAATTTTGGTTGGTGTGGTCCGCCTGCGGTGCTTCAGAATCTGGTATCTCCAGCGTTTTCGGAGAATAAGAAACGGCCATCGCGGCAGTTCCCGAATCCTCTGACTTTGGCATTGGAGTTGTGGTGAAATTTTCCGGATAAGAATTGGCCGCAGGATTTGGCCCGGTGTCCTGTGGAATCATGAGTACTGAAGAAGGTGAAACGGCGTGTGTTTCTTCGGCGACAGCTTGTTGCGAAGAGTGGCTTTCCGTGGACGTGGCCAGGAGAGTATGCTCCGCAGTCGCGTTGCCATGAGACTCGGGGGCTTCTGAATCCGCTAACATCCGCTCAATCTGTGCGAACTCATCACCAGCGTCTGCTGCTTCCGGGGTAACAATTTGTGTCGCCGTACCAGAGTCATCCAGCAGACCGGGATCAATAAGTACGGCGCCCATGAACAGCAGCGCGATCGCAATGGCCAGGCGACGGCGGCCAGGCATTGTTGTGGCCCCTTCGGCGTCAGACTTTGGCTGTGTGCTGTTATTCTGATCTTCCATGCGTTCGTCTTCCAGTAGAGCTTGATGCAGTTCGCTGGCGAAGGTGATGGCGGTGCCACTCAGATGGGCCGAAGCACAGCGCACACAATCCCAACAACTAAACAATCGGCTTCAGGTTATGACGAACTTGACGGTTCTCTGATTCGGCTAAACCTGCCGGTTCGGGACGATGATTTCGAAGCTTGGGGACCATGATGGTTGCGAGGTGTGCTGCAGCCTGTGATTGGTGTACTCCGCCGGCGCTGCTGTTCGACAGATCGCCGAAGGAGCGAAACAAACAACGGGCGTCTCCACCAGGACTTCCCATTGGCGGAGACGTTCAAACCGCCATTCTTCAAATCAAGCCACGTCCACCAAGTGGATCGAGCAGTTCCAGCAGCTGCTTTTCGCATCAACCCGAGATCAAAGTTGATCGTACACGAACCGCCAAAAAGATCGCTGTTAATAAACAGTCGCGGTATCCGCTGCTGCGATCTTCGATTCCGGCATTGTCCCCGCGATAGGGGCGCGTAAGTCGTTAAGCGAGAGCTGCGTTGTTGGCGACGGTTCGTTCTGGTAAGAAAACATCGTCGTAAACGGATGTGGTGTTCCACTATGGATGCCGTGGCAACCGCTCAGCAGCGTTGCCAGTAAAACTGAGCTGAAGAATCGTTTGGTGTTCTTCCATCCTTGAAAATTAGTCATGACTTTGTCCTTTAGGTCATTAAGCCTCCGGGTCTTTTTCGATGCGGTTCCTTGCATTCGATCCGACGTCGCGTCAGTGCGACCTACTGTTTCTATAAGACGCACCGAAGCTCGAGTCTTCAAGAAATAGTTGGTCGGATCTGGGCCAATTTACGATCAGCGAATTGCAGGACAGGCCAATTCCGGCAGAATTTGCGACGCCATTCCATCCGTTCGTGAATAGGTTGAATGGCAGGTGATAGCTCGCGGTCAGCTGTGGAATTCCATCACGCCGATGGCCTGAAGCTGTCAGTTTCTCAGCAGAGACACGAAGACACACAGAAAAAGGCGCAGGCAATTTCCTTTGCCACCTCTCGCCTTCCTGTGAAACTCAGAATAATTGTTCCGCGCAAAATGGTGGCGGTTCTACTTTGTAGACAGCCACTGAATCAGTGACCGCACAGGGTCGCCTGTGCCTCCGGCGTCCTGACAGTCTGTACCGCTGTCGGCCCATGACGGTCCGGCGATGTCGAGGTGTACCCATGGTTTTTCGTCGACGAACTTTTCCAGAAACTTTGCCGCTGTTACGGCGCCACCCCAGCGTGGCCCGACGTTTTTACAATCTGCAAAGTTGCTTTTCAGCAGCGGTGCAAAGTGATCGTGCATCGGCATTTTCCAAAAGTACTCGCCCACGGTCGTGGCGGCCGCACACAGTTCGTCGGCCAATGACTGGTCATTGGGGAACACGCCGGTAATTTCTTCCCCGAGTGCCACAACGCAGGCTCCGGTTAGAGTGGCCA